>JAOAHS010000010.1 GCA_026415135.1 Calditerrivibrio sp.
TGAAGAAAAGCTATCTGTTAGATGCAAATACAGGGATGATATTGCACTATTTTTCAAAGATCTTATAAAACAGGCTTCAGAAAAATACAATCAAAAGGTCGTAATATTAATCGATGAATACGACAAACCGATTTTGGATAATCTTGATCAAATTGAGATAGCTTTTGAACATAGAACCATATTAAAGAGATTTTATAACGAAATAAAAAACCAAGATGAATACATCCGCTTTGCCTTTCTCACTGGAGTAAGTAAATTTACCAAGACATCTATCTTTAGCGATCTGAATATGCTCACAGACATCTCCTTAGATGGAAGGTATGGTAACATCTGTGGTTACACCCAAAAAGATCTGGAGGAGTCTTTTTCAGAATATCTGGTAGATGCTGATCTTGAAAAGATCAAAGAGTGGTATAACGGCTACAACTTCCTTGCAGATAACCTCTATAACCCCTTTGATATTCTACAGTTCTTTGCAAGTGGAAAGGTCTTTAAAAACTACTGGTTTGAAACTGGGACACCTTCTTTTCTTATCAAGCTCCTCGAACAAAAAAGGTACTTTCTCCCAAAACTATCTGATATCGTCATTGAAGAACAATTGATAAATAGTTTTGACATAAGTAATCTACAGGTGGAAGTTGTACTATTCCAGAGTGGATATTTGACAATCGATAAAATATTAGAAAGAAAACGTGGTGGTTTCGAATACTGGCTAAAAATACCAAACAAAGAGATAAGGCAATCGTTCTTAGACTATATTATTGATTACCTATTCACAGTGGAAAACAGTCAAAAGTTGAGAACACAAAACAATATGTATGAAGCTTTAGAGAACTCAGATTTTGACTCATTCAAAAATTCTCTTGTATCTTTATTTTCATCGATACCTTATAATAATTACACAAACAGTTATCTATCAAACTATGAGGGGTTTTATGCGAGTATTGTTTATGTATATTTACAGAGTCTTGGATTTGAGATAATAGGTGAGGATGTGACAAACGTAGGTAGGATAGATCTGACCTTGAAGATGCCAAACGCTATTTACATCATCGAATTTAAGGTAGATACGAAGGATGCCTTAGCTCAGCTAAAGGAAAAAAGATACTACGAAAAATATCTAAACCTAAATAAACCGATATACCTTGTGGGTATAGAGTTTGACTCAAAAATAAAAAACATAGCCAGATTAGAGTGGGAAAAGATATCAAACTAATTGTCTTTCTTAACATCTCCATTAGACAACTTGACCTTGAGAATCTTATATAAAACTCCTTAATGCTTGCATATACTTACACAATCTTTTAAAAATTAGCCATTTTTAATAAGAATTATGACTTTATACAAACTACACAATCAAAAGTTGCAGTAACTTTTAAACAAACAATTTCCTATTGAAATTTATTAAATTAAGACTATAATTCACATGTTCTTGAATTAAAAATCTATGAGGTGCTTATGTTAAAGAGGTATCTCCTCTCACCAGGTCCTACTCCTGTACCAGAGAGGGTTTTGCTTGATATGGCTATGCCCATGATACACCATAGAACAAGTGAATTTTCAAAGATATTCGGTGAAGTAAGAGAAGGATTAAAACCTATTTTTGGCACAAAACAGGATATTCTACTCCTTGCTGGTAGTGGTACTGCAGCTATGGAAGCCGCAGTTGTAAATACTTTAAATGAAGGTGACAAAGTACTTGTTGTAAATGCTGGTAAATTTGGGAAAAGGTGGGTTGAAATTGCTTCAGCCTTTAAATTAGATGTTTTAACCATCGATCTCGAGTGGGGCAGATCAGTAAAACCAGAACAGGTGGAATCAAAACTCATTGCATACCCAGAAATCAAAGCTGTACTGATCCAAGCAAGTGAAACCTCCACAACAGCATACCATCCCATCGAAGAGATAGCAAAAATAGTATCCCTTAGGGATGAGACATTATTTATTGTTGATGGCATTACTTCTGTAGGTGTGTATGAAACAAAAATGGATGAATGGGGAATAGATATACTTATCACAGGATCCCAAAAGGCATTTATGCTCCCACCGGGACTTGCCATGATAGCACTTTCAGAAAAAGCATGGAGATTTGTAGAAAAATCGAGGCTTCCAAAGTTTTATCTTAATCTTAAAAAAGAGAAAAAATCCCAATCAGAAAATACCACTTCCTGGACTCCAGCAGTAAGTCTTATAATTGGCCTTAAATCTGTATTAGACTTGATGAACAAAGAGGGACTTTCAAATGTTTATAAAAGGCATGCCCTGTGTGCAGAAGCCACAAGAAAAGGGCTTATGTCAATGGGCTTTCAGCTTTTAGCAAAAGACATCCCATCAAACTCAGCTACAGGGATACTATTACCAGAGGGTTTTGACGGTGGGAAGTTTGTCAAAATGATGAGGGAAAATGCCGGTTTGGCCTTTGCAGGAGGACAAGATCACCTAAAAGGTAAAATCTTGCGCGTTTCTCATCTTGGTTACCATGATTTTTTTGACACAATCATAGCTCTTTCCTCCCTCGAAATGGGCTTTTTCAAATTTGGTCTACCTATAGAGTTAGGCTCGTCAGTAAAGGTTGCCGAAGAGATATTTAAAGATCATTTAGGGGTGTAGATGTCCTTTTCAGCCATAGACAGAGCCAAAAGTGTAAACAAGACGATCAACATAATATCAGAGATATTATCCCTTTATGGATACTCAGAAATATTTCTGCCAATATACGAATATTATGACATCCTCGCGGATAAGACCTTTAATTTCAGCGATGAAAATATTATTCGATTCATCGATAGGAACACAGGTAAATCATTAGTATTAAGGCCAGATTTTACACCACAGGTATGCAGAGTAGTAGCAAATTACCTCTCCGACATGCCTTTACCCATAAGACTTTCATATAGTGGTAGGATTTTTAGAAATGTTAGTGCTCACAAAGGGATCAAATCGGAAAAGTATCAAGTGGGTGGAGAAATCTTCGGATCAGATGAAAAAACCGGAGATCTCGAAATGTTACTTATCATCAAAAGGGTAATGAATAGACTAAACATTAAGGACTATAAGATTATCATAGGCGACAAAAAATTCTTAACTCTATTGACATCATACATAGAGTTGGACCCCTTTTTAAAGTTATTAGAAAAGAAAAACATGACAGAGATTGAACACTATTTAAATAAGCTAAAGGTTGATAAAACCATCTTTGAGCTTTTAAGTTATCTTCCTAATGCTTTTGGTGGAATTGATGTCATTGAAAGCATCAAAAGGTTATCTCTCTTTTCCGAACCTCTTTCCTGTAGAGTTGATTATATCATCAATCTTATAAATAGTTATGTATCAATCGGTGGAGAACAAGACAAAATCCTTTTCGATATTAGTGAAACAAGGGGACTAAACTACTACACAGGTATAAACTTTGATGTTGTTTCCGATACCTATGGACTTTTTTTAGGTGGTGGTGGTAGATACGATAATCTAATGCAAAAATTTGGCTATGATGTCCCCGCTGCTGGAGTTGCATTTAATATTGAAGAGATCTTAGAGATAACTGGACTTGATAAGTATATAAATGAAAATATCGTTGTAGTTGATGGTAGTAAAGGTTTGAGTTTTGCAGAAAAACTTAGGGACGAATCTGTAAAGGTGTTTTTCAAATAAAGAATATAAATCTAAGGAGCAATTTATGAGTTGTGTTGTTGTTTTGGGTGCCCAGTGGGGCGATGAAGGAAAAGGTAAGGTAGTGGATATTTATACGAAACAGGCTGATGTTGTTGTTAGATACTCAGGTGGACACAACGCAGGACATACTGTAGTTATCAATGGTGAAAAATATGTTTTACATCTTATCCCTTCCGGTATAATGCACAAAGATAAATATAATATAATAGCTAACGGAGTAGTTATCGATCCCCTTGCGCTTATCGAAGAAATGGAAGAACTAAAGAAAAAAGGGATCGATTTTACTGGTAGGCTTTTCATAAGCAAGAGGGCCCACCTGATAATGCCCTACCACAGAGCATTTGATAAGTTCAGTGAAAACAAAAAGGGAAGCAAAAAGATAGGTACCACTGGCAGAGGGATAGGACCATGTTATGCTGACAAAGCAGCAAGGGTAGGTATAAGGGTTTGTGACCTTTACGATAGTGAAGTGCTAAAGGAAAAAATCTTTCAAAATGTAGAAGAGGTTAATGAGATTGCATCCAAAGTATACAATATCGAAACACTTGATGCCCATCAGATATACGATGATTATCTCAAATATGCAGAGATACTTGCTCCTTTTATAGCAGAAACATCTTATCTTATTAATAAATTAGCAGAAGAAGGTAAAAAAATAATGATGGAAGGTGCTCAGGGAACACTTCTGGATGTGGATCATGGCACATTCCCATATGTAACTTCAAGCAATCCTACAACAGGTGGAGCGTTTACAGGTACTGGTCTATCACCTAAATACCTAACAAATGTCGTGGCTGTTACTAAAGCATATACCACCCGAGTTGGCAGTGGACCTTTCCCAACTGAGCTACACAATGAGATAGGAGAAAGACTTAGAAAAATTGGGAATGAATATGGTGCCACCACAGGTAGACCCCGCAGATGCGGTTGGCTTGATCTTGTAGCCATGAAATACTCAAAAATGCTCAACGGGATAGATTATATAGCCCTAACCAAACTAGACGTCTTAACAGGTATTGACCCCATAAAGGTTTGTGTAGGGTATGAGTATGGCGGAAAGATATTAGAAACATTCCCACCTGAGATTAAAATATTGGAAAATCTAACTCCGGTATATAGAGAATTCCCCGGTTGGAAAGAAGATATCTCCAAAGTAAAAGTTTACGATGAGCTACCTGAAAATGCTAAAAAATATCTCGACTTTATCAAAGATTTTCTTGGTATAAAATATGCACTGATCTCTGTTGGTACTGATAGATCTGAGACGATAAGTCTTAATGAGGTTTTTTAAAAAAACGACATTTTTTTAGTTTTTTTTGTTGACAACATGAAATAGTTTTGTTATAAAACTCATCCGCTGGTTTTGAAAAAGGCCGGCAAGGTTAGAGCCGTTAGCTCAGTCGGTAGAGCAACTGCCTTTTAAGCAGTGGGTCGTAGGTTCGAATCCTACACGGCTCATAGGTCCCCATCGTCTAGCTCGGCCTAGGACACCGGCCTTTCACGTCGGCAACAGGGGTTCAAATCCCCTTGGGGACGTTCACCGGGCGGTTAGCTCAGCTGGGAGAGCATCGGCCTTACAAGCCGAGGGTCGTAGGTTCGATCCCTGCACCGCCCATAAATTGGGGGCGTAGTTCAGTTGGTTAGAACGCTGGCCTGTCACGTCAGAGGTCGCGAGTTCGAGTCTCGTCGTCCCCGTTTTATAAAGCCGCTTAATGCGGCTTTTTTTATATCTACAAAGGTGATCTATGAAAGTCTTAGCTCAAAACAGAAAAGCACTTCATGACTATGAAATACTAGAAACCTATGAAGCTGGTATTGTGCTAACAGGTACTGAGGTTAAATCATGTAAAAATGGTCAAATCAACCTGAAGGATTCCCACGTACGTATAGTCAACGGAGAAGCTTTCCTCCTTAATGCCCATATCTCCCAGTATGAACATGGCAATTACACCAACCACGAGCCAACAAGAACACGTAAGCTCCTACTCCACAAAAGAGAAATCAATAAGTTAGCTGGTAAGTCACAAGAAAAGGGGCTTACTCTGGTCCCGCTTAAAGTTTATTTGAAAAAAAATAGAATAAAATTAGAGATCGCCTTGGCAAAAGGTCGAAAGACCCATGATAAAAGGGATGAAATCAGGAAAAAAGATCTAGAAAAAGAGTTCTCAAGGGAATTCAAAGGTAAAATAAAGTTCTAATACCTTAATCCATCAAAGTCAATCCAACGCCTTAAGTTGTGCAGTCTTCATATATGATGTATTAAGTAAGGCAACAACGGTTTTATTACTATGTTGAAGCTCAGTTATCGTTTTCTTATCTAAAACAATAGGTGGAGCAACAAAGGTAAGGGGATTAACATATTTACTACCAATCTGAATCCTATAATCCACATGAGGACCGGTTGAATACCCCGTAGAACCAACGTAACCTATCACCTCCCCCTGTGAGACACGACTACCAACCCTGAGACCAGGCCTAAACTTTGACATATGCATATAAGTTGTAAAGATATTGTTTTGATGTTTGATTTTTATAAAATTACCTGCACCACCTTGAAAGCCCATCTGGGCTATGACCCCAGAACCAGTAGCGTATATGGGGGTACCTATAGGCGCTGCATAATCAACACCAAAATGGGGTAGATACTTGCCTAAAACAGGATGTAATCTACTGGAAGTATATTTTGAACTTACTCTACCAAACTTTAGAGGTGCCCTTAAAAAACCCTTCTTTAAATGTTTACCATCTGGGGTAAAATAACCTTTTACCTTACCATTATCAAAATAAACTGCCCTTATCAACCTACCCCTATTATAAAAATCTGCAGCTAATATCTTACCATAACCCACAAAAATCCCTTTTGCAAAGCGCTTTTCCACAACAATACTAAAACTATCACCGGGATGTACCTCTTTAAAGAAATCAACCTCCCATTGATAGATATCAGCAAAATTTATTGCTAACTCATCACTTTCACCTATTTCATTTATAGTTTCAAACAAAGACCCATGGATTGTGCCACTTACGACAGTGTTTATTGTATATACAGGATGTTCTGTAAGGCTTATTTCATACCCCTCATTTCTCTTAAAAATTTTGACCTCTTTTGTTATGTCAATAGGTATATGTACAAAATCTTTTCCAAATATTATCTTTTGACCTTCTTTAAGTACAAATCCGGGTATTTTACCCTTTAAATCGTTATAGATCTTTATTACCATATTGTAATCAAACATCTTAGTAAAAATGGTTGCAAACGTATCCCCTGATTTAACTGTTATCTCTTCTGCAAAAAGGTTTATCGTTAATAAAAAGATAAAAGAGAACAGTAACAAAATCTTCCTAAACATTGTTCCTCCATCTTAGATATTTTTTGTAAATAAATATATAGACAATAATCAATACTGCCATCGAAGGGACAACAACTATCATGATCTTATTTATATTTTCCTTTATAAGAGGTAAATTTGTCCCCACCAGATATCCAGTATAACCCAAAATAACAGACCATATACCAGCACCTAATCCTGTAAAGATACAAAACCTCATCAAACTCATTCTTGCCAAACCAGCTGGAAAAGAGATATACTGTCTTATACCAGGCAGGAGCCTCCCCACAAAGGTAGTTATCTCACCGTGGGTTTTAAAAAACTTTTCCACTTTAGCAAACTTTGATTCACCTAAGAAAAAATACTTCCCATACGTCAAAATAAAACTCCGTCCAAATTTCACGGCTATATAATAGTTTACCAATCCCCCCACAATACTACCGAGCGTAGATGACAGCACCACTAACACCATGTTCATCTTCCCTAGATAAACAAGATATCCAGCCGGAGGAACAACTATTTCACTAGGAAAAGGGATAAAACTGCTTTCTATGACCATAAAGAAAAATACTCCAAAATAACCAGTCTTCTCTATCAACGCAATAACGTAGTTAGCGATCGTCTCAATCATAACCAAGCATCTCCTGTGCCTGTTTTCTCGAGTTTTCAGTGATCTCTCCCGCTATCATGGAAGCGATTATATCTACCCTATCTTCCTTTGAAAGCTCTTGAATAATAGTTTTACTTTTTCCAGATTCATCCCTTTTTACTAGATGAAAATGCTTATCTCCAGCCGCAGCCACCACAGGTAGATGGGTAATCACAATAACCTGCTTACTCTTAGATATGTTTCTGAGTTTATCTGCCACTTTTTTTGCAGTTATACCACTGATACCTGTATCGATCTCATCAAAAACAAGTGTACCAACAATATCAACTTCAGAAAATGCTTCTTTAAGGGCTAACATGACCCTTGAGATCTCACCACCAGAAGCTATCTTAGCAAGGGGTGCCGGTGCAAAACCGACATTTGTAGATATAAAAAACTCAAGATCTATACCACCTTTTTCATCTATTTTACCAGTATTAATGATCTCAACGAAGAAATTAGCATTTTTCAACTCAAGTTCTTTTAGAATGTCGGTTATTTTTGCCTTCAAAAGCTCTGATACTCTTCGCCTCTTCTCATTCAACAAGTTTGTATGATCCTTTAAAGTTGCTAAAATCCTCTCCCTCTCATCCCTTAGAACAACAAGTCTCTCATCCCTTAAGTCAATCTCCTGAAGCCTTGCCTTCAAGCTCTGTAGGTGATCTGTCACCTTATCCAAAGATATATTATATTTTTTGCACACCCTATCCAGACGATCTTTTCTTTCTATGAGAGCATTTAATTCCGATTGATCTAAATCGTATTTATCAAGGGTATCCTCCAGATTTGCTGCGATGTCCTGAATTTCATAAAAGATAGCATCCAACCTGTTAGCCAGAGTTTCCATCTCATTTGTATACCTTGCTATTGAATCCAATTCCTTTTTCACCAGTGTTAACAAAAGTTCGACATTTACCTCATCTCCCCTTAAGAACTGTAATGACCTGACAATAGTTGTTTTGAGTCTATCGATATTTGAAAGGAAGAAGATCCTTTCCGCAAGATGCAGATCCTCATTCACATTCACCTTTAGGGATTCAAGTTCTTCAATCTGAAATTGCAGATAGTCTCTTTCTTTTTCCAATTCTGCGATATCTGTAGAAAGCTTTAATATTTCAGCATCCACCTCTTTAAACCTTTTGTAGGTTTCATGAAAACTATCTTTTACATCATCTTCTACAAGCATATCTATAAACATTAGATGGTTTTTTGGATTTAAGAGTAACTGGTGTTCATGTTGACCATGTATATCCACAAAACTTTCTGTAAGTATTTGTAACTGCTTAAGTGTGGCAATATGGCCATTGATCAAGATCCTATTTTTACCATTTATATCATATTCCCTCTTAATCAAAACCTCATCATCAATCTCAAACTCAGCAATGATCTCAGGATTTATGAGTGTATTGTCAATACTGAAGATACCTTGTATCCTTATAGGTTTAGTCTCATCCCGAAAAAAGTTTCTATTCAACTTCTCCCCTGTGAGTATCTTAAGGGCATTTATGAGCAGTGTCTTACCTGCCCCTGTTTCTCCTGTAAAGATATTAAGTCCTGTACCCAACTCAAGCTCAATATCTTCTATAACTGAAAAGTTCTGAACAGAAAGGAATTTAAGCATCTAACTACTACCCCAACCCAATTTTTCCCGTAACACGGAGAAATAGTTTCTATTTTTCGGAATAACAAGGTTTATATAGTAAGGTGACTTCCAGATAATTATCTCTTCATCCTTATCAAGCCTTTTACCCACTTGTCCATCGTAAGTGATAAATACCCTTTCATCACTACTTATCACTTTCATTTTTATTTTAACATCGGCATCCAGTACAATAGGTCTATTGGAAAGGGAGTGGGGGCATATTGGAGTAATAATAATATTGTTCAATGTAGGATAAATAATAGGCCCACCAGCAGCAAGATTATATGCAGTGGAACCTGTGGGAGTGGAAATAATAAGACCATCTGATCTATATCTATTTACAAAACAATCATCCACAAACACATCAATATCTATTATCCTAGCAAGAGCGCCTTTGTTTATAACCACATCATTTATCACAGATGCTCTGAACGTTGTTTCCCCATTGAGTGTAACTTCACTACATAGTTTAAGTCTCTGCTCAATATCGTATTGACCACATATCAATCTCTTTATAGAATCCAGCATCTCATCCACTTTGGTCTCAGTCAGAAACCCCAATCTGCCTAAATTTATCCCGAGTATAGGGATCTGTCTCTCTTCAAGAATTCTGATAGCTGAGATCAATGTCCCGTCACCACCCAAAACAACAACAGCATCCGCTTTTTCCTTTACTTCAGCATTATCCGAAACAGGCATATTTAAGACAGCTGCAGAACGTTCCTCAAAAAGGGGATTGATACCGTATGCTTTAAAAAGCTCCACAATACTTGCTAACAGTGGTGCCACATTTTCAGCATGTGGTTTTGCAACAATAGCTATATTCTTCATCCACAACCTTATTTATTATTTCCTCTAAATCTGCATCATTTTTAAACATGTTTTTATACATAAAAAATACCAAATATTCAATATTACCTTTTGTTCCCTTTATAGGAGATATCGTCAAACCACAAAAACAGAATGTCGTCATATAATGCAGTAAAACATCCCTCAAGACCCTTTTATGCACATCTTTTCTCTTAACAATTCCCCCTTTTTCAACCTCCTCCTTTCTTGCTTCAAACTGGGGTTTTATAAGCAAAACGATTTCGGTACCTTCTTTACAAAAGAGTTCCACCGATTTAGATACCAACGTAAGGGATATAAAAGACAGATCACCCACTACAAGATCAACCTTTTCACCAATCTGATCAAACGTTATATCCCTGAAATTGACACCTTCCCTCACCACTACCCTCGGATCGTTTCTTAGATGATAATCAAGTAACCCTTTCCCCACATCTATAGCATATACCATTTTTGCACCATGCTGTATACAAACATCTGTAAAACCACCTGTGGATGAACCCACATCCATAACAACCTTATTATGAAAATCGATTTGGAAGACCTCAGCCGCCTTTTTTAACTTATGACCTGCTCTGCTCACAAAAGGTGATATGTTCTTGATAAATATATCAGCATCCAGTTCCAGTAAAGTACCAACCTTGTCCAAAACCGTTTCACCAGAACGAACCCTACCGCTAAGAATAAGACTCTGTGCAGATTTCCTATCCTGAGCGAGCCCCTTTATCACCAATAGTTCATCCAGTCTATACTTTTTCAGTTTAACCCCATAAAGGACAATACCTTTTCAGCTATTTGTTCCCCTTTTAACCCTGTAATGACCCTTAAGCTATCAAGATCTCCATGCTCCACAAAATGATCAGGAATACCAAACTTCATCACCTTTACAAAAAGATTATGGTCATTTAAAATGCTCTGAATCAATTCACCTGCTCCTCCATTAACACTGTTTTCTTCTATACAAACCACAAGTTTTTTCCCTTTACAAAGTTCAACTAACTCACCAGTTTCTAACGGTTTGATAAACCTTAGATTTATCAATGAAGGGCTAACTCCTCTATTTTTAAGAATATTATAAGCCCCAAGAGCTTCCTTAAAAATATGCCCCACTGAAATCAAGATTACATCATCCCCTTCAAAAATTTTTTCAGGTTGACCAATCACCACTTCATTGTAAGGTAACTCATAAAAATCTGCTTCACCTCTTGGATATCTTATAGCTACTGGATTATCAATTTTTTCGGTTAACCTGAGCATCTCCTCAAGCTCTTTACCATCCTTAGGAGCCATGATAACAATGTTTGGAACTATTCTTAGAAAAGAAAGATCAAAGGCTCCATGATGGGTGGGGCCATCATCCCCAACAAAACCAGCTCTATCAAGACAAAAAACAACAGGTAACTTTTGTAATGCTACATCATGAATAATCTGATCGTAAGCCCTCTGGGAAAAAGTGGAATATATTGCCACATAAGGTTTCATCCCCCCAGCAGCAAGACCTGCTGCAAAGGTAACGGCATGTTGCTCAGCGATCCCTACATCAAAAACCCTGTTAGGAAGTTTTTCCATCATCAAACTGATACCTGTACCATCTGGCATAGCAGCTGTGATCCCCATTATTCTATCGTTATTAAGAGCCATCTGGGTTAACGTTTCACCAAATATCTGGGTATATGTTTTCCCTGTAAATTTAGTAGGTTGGCCTGTAACTTTATCAAACTTAGAAACCCCATGAAACTTTGAAGGATTTTTTTCAGCTGGCTCATATCCCTTACCTTTTTTAGTATTGATATGAATCAGTACAGGTGATCTCTGTATAAAAGCATTGTGGAGAGCCTCTTCGATATCTTTTATATTATGCCCATTGACAGGTCCTATATACTTAAAACCAAGTTCTTCAAAAATAATCCCAGGAGTAAAAAAACCTTTGACCCCCTCCTCAATTTTTTTCGCAAAATGTAAAAGGGGGGCACCCACCAATGGTGATTTTTCTAAAAGATGCTGAAAATCCTTTCTAAACTTCGTATAAATCTCTCCTGTCATAGCTTTGGAGAGATAATTAGATAAAGCTCCTACATTTGGACTTATCGACATCTCATTATCGTTTAGTATTACAATGAGATGCTCTTTCAAATGCCCAGCATTATTAAGGCCCTCAAATGCCAAACCTGCAGTCATGGAACCATCACCAATAACGGCAATGGTCTTTATATCTATCTCCTTTAAGCGATTTGCCACCTTTATCCCCAATGCGGCTGAAATAGATGTACTGGAATGCCCCACACCGAAGGCATCGAAAGGGCTCTCTGAAATTTTATTAAAACCACTGATACCTTTAAACTGTCTAAGTGTATGAAAACGATCCCTACGATCAGTCAATATCTTGTAAGCATAACTTTGATGCCCAACATCCCATATTATACGATCCTTCAACGGATCTGTCATCCTTAACAACGCTATTGTCAATTCTACTGTGCCTAGGTTGGGTGCAAGATGACCTCCATTCTTTGATACCACATCTATAATGTATTCCCTTACCTCGTTGGATAGAGTAATCAATTCGTTATAATCTAACTTCTTAATATCGTATGGAAGATTTAAATTGAATAACATCCATCCCCCTTAATTTTTTCTTTCAATTACAAAAAGAGCCAATTCCCTGAGGGGCATAGATGCCTCTTGATAACGTTTCAAAATTTCAAAAGCTCCAGCGACGAGATCATCCGCAATATCTTTAGATCTTTGAATACCATATATGGCAGGATACGTTGCTTTATCCTTTTTTAGATCACTCTTTGCGTTTTTACCCAGCTCCTCTGATGTACTAGTCACATCCAGGATATCATCTATTATCTGAAAAGCTAAACCGATCTTTGCCCCAAAATCTGATAGATCTTTTTTTGCAGTGTTATCAGCACCTGCTAGTATAGCACCTAATTCACAGCAGTAGGATATTAGAGCAGCAGTCTTATGCCTATGAATAAAATTAACAGTACTCTCATCATAAACACCACCCTCAGCTTTCAGATCTGCATACTGTCCACCCACCATACCCTTATCACCTGTAGCCACAGCCAGCTTGTATGCTGCTTCAAGCATTGTTTCCACATCCACATCAGGGTTTAGTTCCCTCGATGTCATTATCTCAAAAGCTTTGGTAAGAAGAGCATCACCCGCCAAAATGGCAATACCCTCACCATACACAACATGGTTTGTTGGCTTTCCCCTTCTAAGGTCATCATCATCCATAGCAGGCAAATCATCATGAATAAGGGAGTAAGTGTGAAGCATTTCAACAGCTGCAGCAAAAGGTGTAACTTTATCAAAATACCCATCAAAGATACCAAATGAAGAGTAAATGAGCGCAGGCCTTAGTCTCTTACCACCAGCAAATAAACTATACCTCATCGATTCGATCAAACCATCGATATGTCTATTGCTTGACACCAGATAATAATCCATCCACTTATCCACTTTGGCTGCCCAAAAATTTATATAACTTTTGATATCAAATTTCATCAGAAAGGCTCCTCGTCAGCACTATCACTTCCAGTTGACATGATCTCATTCACCTTGAGCTGATTATTATCGAGTATCTTCTTACACTCCTTTACAAGCGCCATCCCCTCCTGAAACAACTCGATGGTCTTTTCAAGACCATATTTTTCTGATTCAAGTTCAGCAACTATCTCCTCTAACCGTTTCAGTTTTTCCTCAAACGTCATATAAACCCCTATATTTTAAAACTTGATTTTATTATAAACAATTTCACAATGTCCGTCAACCTTTACGTTATAAAAGGCCTCTTTAATTATTCCATTTTCTATAATAAATGTTGATCTAATGATACCCATACTTTTTTTACCATACATAACCTTTTCCCCATAAGCCCCATACATCTCTGCTACTTTCTTATCCGGATCAGATAAAAGTAGTAATTTTAGTCCATATTTTTCTATAAATCTGTTATGACTAGCGACACTGTCAGGGCTTACACCCACCACAGTATAACCTGCATCAGTGAATTTCTCTTTTAATGCTGAAAAACCTTGGGCTTCTTTGGTACATCCAGGTGTATTATCTTTGGGATAAAAGTACAGTACGATTTTTTCCCCTAAATCACCTAAGGAGTATTTATTACCATCGTTACCCGTGAGTTCAAAATCTGGTGCCTTATCTCCCCTTTTCAACAAAACAGACATATCCACCTCCTACTCGATATTATATTTTGCATAAAGCTGGCCACACGCCCCATCTATATCTTTCCCCAAGCTCTTCCTAAGAAAAGCCGTTATATGGTTTTCCACAAGGTAATTTTGAAACCTTTGCACTGTTTCTTCCGTGGGGGAGCTGTAGGCACTTCCAGGACCTGGATTAAACACGATCAGATTAACCTTTACAGGAAGCCCCTTAATGAGCTTAATAAGTCTTTTAGCATCTTCCAACGTATCATTAACACCTTTTATCAACACATATTCAATGGTAATTCTTTTCCTTTTTTGTATAGGTAGTGTTCTTAGTTTTGTCATAAGGTTTGAAATATTAAAACGTTTGTTAACAGGCATTATTCTATCCCGAACCCTATCGGTAGTTGCATTTAGGGATACAGCAAGATTAACCTGTTTGCTAATCTCGAAAAGCTTGTCTATCTTATCAACCAATCCCGCCGTTGAAACCGTGACCCTTCTGTGGGAAAAACCAAGGCCATCATCATCAGTTAAAATCTCGAGGGATTTGAGCACTTCATCAAGGTTATCCAATGGTTCCCCCATACCCATATAAACGATATTAGAAACAGTATCCTCTGATTTTTTTAGAAATCTTTCCACCTCTATTACCTGCCCTAAGATCTCCCCACAGCTTAGATTTCTTATAAAACCTATCCTCCCAGTAGTACAAAACTCACAACCCAATCTACAGCCTACCTGAGATGAAATACACAGAGTTATCCTCCCCCGATCTTTAAGGGCAACAGACTCCACCTTATTACCATCCTCCAAAAGGAACAAAAACTTTATAGAACCGTCATTGGTACTTACTCTATAATCCAAAGTTCTTATCTCTGTGAATGAAGCTATATGAGTAAGCTTCTCCTGAAGTTTGGCTGGTAGATCCGTCATCTCACTAAAGCTTTTAACCCCCTTACCATAAATCCACTTATATACCTGATCTCCCCTATAGGGCTCTTCCCCTAAAGATATAAAATAATCCCTTAACTGTTTTTTTGTCAAACAGTCGATCTTCATCATAACTTATTCTTTACCTTTGTATAGTTTATCGTAGAGACTTTTATAATCAAAAAATAGATTAGCGTTTCCTAATTTTCTTGCAATCTCCATCATTCTCTGAATATCTTCTGCCTTTTTAAAAATATCTATCTTTTTTTTCAGTATATCTATAAGCTCTTCATAGGCTTCATTTTTATAACAAAGCTCCATATAAAGCTCCATATCCTCCTCCTTGTACCCCTCAAAAAGTAGTATGAGATACTGCCATTTTTTGGCTTCTAAATACCTTTTCCTTGCAATATTTATGCTAACAAGCCTTCTAACTAACTCTGTATTAAAATTATCCTTTAACTTTTGTTCATATTCATGAAGAACCTCATCCGGTGAATCTACAAATTTAGACTCTTCCAAAAAATATAGATCCCTAAAATCCTTTTCAATTATCTGGTCAATATTTTTCTTCTGAAAAACCACAGGATTTTGCCTGATTTGAACAAAATAGGAGAATCTCACAAAATAGTGTTCCTCTTCATGAGTTGTTAAAATATAACCATTTTCATTTAAAACATCGCTAAACTGTAATATAATATTATTCACATATGTATCTATAAGATAAATAAGCACATTATTGCATAGGATTACATCCACTTTGCATGGGAGAATATCCTTTAATCTGTTTTTCATACAATTATTGTGGATAAATATAACGTTATTTCTCAAATCATCGTTTATATAGATCATCCCATCCTGTACCTTAAACGCCCAAGTATATCTTTCATCAAAATTACGCATATCCAAGGCAGAATATATCCCAATCTGTGCCCGCCTGATGGCTATTTCGTCCACATCTATGCCATAAATTTTGTGTTTTATATTCTTCTCAGTAAGTACTATCGATAAAGAATACGGCTCTTGACCTTCAGAGCAGCCAAAACTAAGGATATTGAGTTCCCTATCATATTTGATTTTAGACACAAAGTCTAATTGGGAAATATTGCGAAAAAAGTAGGATTCGTTGTTCCAAAGGCATTCATGTAGATTTAATTTCACAAATTGATCCAGATCCTCTTCTGAATCCGGATACCTATTAAAAATACCATAAAGTATCTTTAAAAGGCAGTGGGAATTCGTTTCAGTAATCTTTATTCCATAGTTTATCTCTATATAACGGCATATCAACTCTAAAAAAGAAGATGCCCTATATAGCTCTTTTAGCGTCCTCATCAGTAGGAAATATGGAAAATATTTTTATTAGGTTAGTATTGGCGAAGATCTTTTTTATATTATCACTTAAGAACGTTATACACATCTTTTTTCCCCGATCCTGCATCAACTTAAGTATATGGATCAACTCCCTTAGGCCACTACTATTAAGGTATGTAACCCTTGAGAAATTTATGATAACAGCGGATACCTCATCTGCTATTTTAGCCACATAATCTTTCATCTCAGACCCATTTACCGCATCCACATCGCTTACGGGAAAGAGGATTTCGATATTTCCATCCCTTTCTTTATAAAATGCCATAGGCACCCCCATTTATGATAACTTTTTTAGTTCTATCTGCCTTTTAAACACATATTTTATAATCATATCCCTATCCCTTTCCTTTATCATAATAAATTCTACACCATATTCATACTTTTTATCCACCCTACTATATAGATGAACTATACTACCAAAAATCTCATTAATGCCAGGAAAAAGAGTAGAAAGATCAAAAAGTAGTATTTCCCCTTCAGCAAACTCAACCTCTGAAGCAATCCTTACACCACCACCGGAGATATCTTTTATGATGATATCATAGCTATTCATCCTTGCAACGACATCTCCATTTGATTTATCATAAAAAAGTTTAGTAGCTTTTGTTTTTATTCTGGTTTCCACTCTAAAATATCTCCTGAGTTCAGATCGGTAAATATATTCAGGTTTTTTTAACTGTAGCAAAATGATCCCTTCGCTTAGCCTACCCTCCACAACACTTTCAAAGCTGAACCGTCCACCACTTGAGATAAAAGACACATCCACCGGAGTTCCAGTTCTTATTGGGAAAGGAACACCTTTTAAAGTAGGTAGGGAAATCAAAATATGGTTCTTTGTGATATCCTCTATCCTCGAATCATAAACACCTGCATAATCCCCTTTTGTGACAGACACATTTATCTTGGTATTTATTTCAAGTATGTTCTTATAATCTTTAATCTTTTCCATCTTTTCCCACTTTATCCAATTTAGGAAAGCTTAAGACAAATTTTGTGCCACTTTCTGAAGTGAAAAATTTTACCTCCCCAAAGTGCTTTTTCACAACATTCATCACAATGGCAAGACCAAGACCTGTGGATTTTTCATTATCTTTTGTGGAAAAAAAAGGCTCAAAGATACTCCCCTGTATCTCCTCAGGGATTCCAGGTCCATTATCGTCTACCTCAACGTATACATTACCATCATCAGAGTAAGTTTTTATGTTTATGGTAGGGTTAGCTCTCCCCTGAACCGCATCACTTGCATTGGTCAAAAGATTTAAAATAGCCTGCTCAATTTCAGATTTATAGCCTCTTATTAAGGGTATATCCTCAGCAAATTTGAGATTTACAGACACGTTGCCCCTTCTAATATCATAACCAGCAAAAGAGAGCACCTCTTTAATAAGGGTATTTAAATTGATATTTATTTCAGGCTCACTACTCTTGCGAGCAAAAAAAGTGAGATTGGTAACAAGGTCAAAAATCTTATCAAGAGACCTCTTCATCTTATCGGTAAAGTCATCAACAACAGCCTGTTTTTCAACAGATCTGGACACCCTGGAAGGCAAAATATCTATATACGTTTTGAGTGCAGATAAAGGATTATTTATCTCGTGGATTACACCAGATGCTATCCTGCCTATAGTAGCCATCTTATCTATCTCTTTCTGTTTGTCTGCTATCTTTTGAAGCTCGGTAATATCTTTAAGGGTTATTAAAACTTCATTCTCCAGCTTTACAAAATTACCAATGAAAATAAAATCTTCAATCCTGATTATATAATTTTTTATATAACCTATTTTATTAAACTTCTCCAATAGGGAATCGTCATTAATCATGCTACGAAGATCAAACTCTTTTTTGTAATATCTTCTAATAAATTCGTAATTATTAGCAGCTGAGTTAACAAAGGTTACTATATTATTTAAATCTATAAGTATAATAGGATCCAAAATAGCTTCCACAATTGAGTTAAACTTCCTTTCGACCTTTGAAAGCTCTTTACCAATATGGACCATCTTTCTTGCTTTTTCCTCAAGGGATCTTGAAAGCTCCAAAGTAAGAGTGTCATCAAAATTAGACTCATGCTGTTTAGAAAGGATTTTCTTTATATCCTCAGAAAAACTAAGGGGATCAATAGGCTTGGTAAAATAACCAGCACAACCAAGCTTTTCTGCCATAACCTTGTATTCATTGCTGTAAGCAGCGGTAAGAACGACTATCGGTATATCCTTAGTCTTAGCCTTTGATTTCAAAAGGGTAGCAGCTTCAAACCCTTTTAGATTGGGCAAGTTAATATCCATAAGGATCAAATCTGGATTATACATTTCAGCTTTTTCTATAGCATCCAAACCATCGATAGCATTCATTACACTAAAACCACTTTTAGTTAAAATAAATTCAACTAACTTATAATTATCAAAATTATCCTCTACATACAAGATCTTTGCCATTTTAACACCAAACATTTAATAAGATTTGATTGTAAAATGATAATATGAATTTTTCTATTTGTAAAGAGATTGTTTTCCATTTCACCATACATGTTAACTATTTACAAATTCGACAAAACGGCACTCATCCCCCATTTTAATATTAACATCAGACTCTAATTTTTCTATAACATAGATTCTATCTTTTATAGGCATCACCATCATCCCACCTATCTTTAATTGATCCAGCAATTTCTGGGGTATCTCATCCCCTGATGCGGTAACTATTATCTTATCAAAAGGAGCGTACTCCTGCCAGCCTATTTGACCGTTATCTACTTTAAACTTTACATTTTTTATATGTAGTTTTTTTAAAGTTATTGAGGCTTTATAACTCAACTGGGGTATTCGTTCTACAGTATAAACAAATTTTGACAAAAAAGATAGGACAGCACATTGAAAACCGGATCCTGTACCTATTTCAAGGACAATATCCTCTTTTGTAGGATTTAATAGTTTTGTCATATATGCAACGGTAGAAGGTTTAGAAATCGTTTGTCCAAAACCGATGGGAAGGGCATTGTCCTCATAAGCAATTCTTTGTAAAGCCTCTTCCACAAACTTCTCCCTGGGACATTTTAAAAATGCCTCCAAAATCATCCCATCACCATCACACGCAGGCGCCACAATGCTTTTTAGATATCTTTCAATAGGTTTCATTACAGTATTATCTGTGTCCCTATTCCACCATCAGTAAAGATTTCAAGCAATACAGAATGAAGAATCCTACCATCAATAATATGCACCTTCTTTACTCCACCCAAAAGAGCAGTCCTAACTGAATCCATTTTTGGAAGCATACCACCATAAATGATATTACTATTCTTGAGCTCATCAATCTCAGAAACACTCAAAGAGGAAATCAGATTCCCTTCTTTATCCAAAACACCCTTTACATCGGTAAGAAGAATAAGTTTCTCTGCTCCTACAGCAGCAGCCACAGCACCTGCCACAAGATCTGCATTTATATTATATGGCTCATAATCCTCACCTATACCAACAGGAGCAATAACAGGAATATAGTCCTTTGATATCAGTTCTAACACATCTGAATTTACCTTTTTAACTTTACCCACATGTCCAAGATCGATAATCTCAGGTGTTTTGTAAAAGCTCTCCTCCTCAAAATAGAGCTTCTCCGCTAAAATAAGGTTCCCATCCTTCCCTGAGAGACCGATAGCTTTACCACCATTACTATTTATCAAGCTAACAATATTCTTATTAACAAGCCCAACAAGAACCATCTCCACGACATTCATTGTCTCCCTATCAGTTACTCTCATACCTGATACAAAAGTACTTTGGATATTTAGTTTTTTAAGCATATCCCCAATCTGTGGTCCTCCACCATGAACTATAATAGGGTTTATACCCACGTATTTTAATAATACCATATCCCTTGCAAAACTATTTTTTAGCTCTTCATCCACCATGGCATGACCGCCATATTTTACCACGATAGTCTTACCATAGAATTTTCTTATGTAGGGAAGAGCTTCGATGAGTACAGATGCTTTTTCAATCATCTTTTCCATAACATATCCTCTCTTAACTTACTTAAAAATACGACTCCAGACAATAACAATACCCCTATCATATACAATGCAATCGAAAAACTATTAGTCTTATCATAAACATATCCTGCAAAAATTGGTGCAATAGCTCCAGGAATATTAGAAGAAAATAGCAGACCATAAACCAGCCCAACATGCCCAGTACCCCAAATTTTCGCTACAGTCCCTGCATACATCACAAGCACCCCGCCAAAGTTTAGCCCACAAAGAACAGCAAAAATCTGAAGACCAAAAGTAGATGTCAAGAGCAAGGGTGAAAAGAAAAGAAGAATTGCCTGAACAAGGAGATTTAACTGCAAAACTCTTAATGCACTAAACCTATCAAAAATACCTCCCCAGATGATCCTGCCTATGGCATTAAAAATAGCAAATAAAGCTACTGCACCCACTCCAGCGCCAATTGTTGCAGTTTTCGATAACTCCTTCAGATTAGTATTGACAGCAAAGCCTGCAGATAAACCTGTAAACATGGCAAAATACAATACCAAAAACCTTTTATCTAACAATAAATCTTTATACTTTAACTCCTCATCAACCCTTTGTTCAACATAATCTGCTGGATATCGCATAAAAAAACCTGCGACCCCAATCATGAGAGTAAAAACAATCCCCATTAACCTAAAAAAATCAAAAGGTGTCCAACCTATCGTCAGTAGGTAACCTCCCAGAAAACTGATCAAGGCTGCACCACCCCCAAAACCAGCTACAGCTATACCTGTAATTAGCCCTTTTCTGTCAGGGTACCACCTCATACATACCGATATCGGTACAATATAAGCAAGACCTGCCCCCAAACCTGCCACAAGACCATTACCCAATATAGAAAAGATAAAGTTATTAGCACCAAAAGATGATATGAGCCACCCACCACCAAAAAGTATACCACCAGCAATGGTGGAAAAAGATGGACCGATTTTTTTAAGTATCTTACCAGAGATAATCATTGTAGCGGGAAAAACAAAATAAAAAACAGAAAAAGGTAGTTGCGCCTGAGCTTGGGTTATATTAAGCAAACTCTTTAGATCTTTTACATAAACAGACCAAGAATAAGTTGCTCCAAGACAGATCTGCATCACCACAGCAAAAAAAAGTATTAAAAAGCCGGCAAAACTCATTTTATCCTTCGCTTAAGCTCCAACATAACATCTTCAAAGGAAACACCCTTATATTCCAAAGCCACTAAAAGATGATATAGAATATCTGCAGCTTCTGAAGCAATTTTTTCTGATGGCTCGGTGAGAAAAGCTTTTATAAATTCAGCATTTTCCTCTCCAAGCTTTTTTATGATTTTGTTTTCACCGCCAGAAATTAGTTGATTCGTATAGGAGCCCTCTTTTGGATTTATTTTTCTGTCTCGTATCGTATTTATTAGATGGTACAACACATCAAAATTCATTTTTTCACCTCTATATTCTTACCACAACACCATTACTTTGTAGAAATTCTTTTACCTCTGGCACTGTCAGAAGACCGAAATGAAAGATAGATGCAGCAAGTGCCGCACTAGCTCTACCCTTAGTAAGTCCGTCCAAGATATGCTCTTTTGTGCCTACACCTCCTGAAGCGATGACAGGAACCTTCACCGCATCCGATACAGCTGCAGTAAGCTCTATATCGTAGCCATCCTTAGTACCATCCCTATCCATACTTGTTAGGAGTATCTCCCCTGCACCAAAACTCTCCATTTTCATAGCCCACTCTACTGCATCGATACCTGTGGGGTTTCTACCACCATGAGTATAAACCTCCCATCCTGAAGCATCTACTCTTTTTTTTGCATCGATGGCCACCACAATACATTGGGACCCAAACCTCAGAGCAGCCTCTTTTACAAAATCAGGATTCTTTACGGCAGCAGTGTTTATCGATACCTTATCCGCACCGGAATTTAAAAGATTTCTTATATCATCCAACGTTCTTACACCACCACCAACGGTAAGAGGCATGAAAACCCTTTCTGCTGTTCTTGCCACCACATCCAGTATTATCCCCCTATTCTCATAGCTTGCTGTTATATCCAAAAATGTAAGTTCATCAGCCCCCTGCCTATCATACTCTTCAGCCACCGCCACAGGATCACCTGCATCAACAAGATTTAGAAACTGCGTTCCCTTAACTACTCTTCCATCTTTTACATCAAGGCACGGGATAATCCTCTTTGCCAGCATAAAAACCCCTAAAATTGTTTTGTCTATTTTAAAACATTTACCCGATTTGTAAAGTATATTTTTGCAATAACCCTTTTATTTTCTCTAGATCTATATATATTTAAGTATATACCAAAGGAGGATACTATGAACCCCTCACTATTTTTTGCTATTTTGTTACTTTTTGTAACATCCCATACTTTTGCAGAATCGAAAACCTACACCCATTCTGTAAAAAAGATAATAGGTTCAAACCAATCCATTGACGATGTCAAGACTGCTGCAGTGGCTGATGCAAAAAGGGAGATTATCGAAAAAGCAGGCACATACATAGAATCCCTTACTGTCGTCCAAAATGGTGAACTAAAAAAAGATGATATAACAGCAATGGCACTGGGACTTATGAAAACAGAGATACTTTCTATAAAAAGAGGCTTGGAAGGTGATGCAATTTTCATCGAGGTTACCATCAGATCAGAAGTGGATACCTCAGCATTAATGGACAAAATAAATAACGCAAAATCCGATAAGGCCACCCTTGCTCAATATCAACAGTTTCAACAAAATATGAATATATTGCTTAATAAATTCCAAGAACTGGAAAAAAAGAATCAACAATTGGAGTCAGAACTCAAGCTGGTAACAGCCCAACAAAACACAAAAACCTTTAACACTCAATCAACATTAACACAAGCAGATCAGAAAAAGATTGAAGAAATAAAAAAAGAACAAACAAAAATAAACAACGAATTCAAAACAGTAGCAAGTAAACTGGAATCTGACAACTGGGTAAATAAAGCCAATTCATTGTGGAACGGTAAAGAATATCTGGACAAAAAATTAGCAATGCAGTATTTCGAAAAAGCCATAGAATTAAACCCAGAATCCCATATGGCTTATTTAGGACAAGGTCTTGTTTATTATGAGTTGAAAGATTATCATAAGGCACTTACATCTTATAACAAAGCACTTTCATTAAATCCAAATTTTGCCTATGCTTATAACAACAGAGCTCTTGTATATCTTAAAATGAACAACAAAAGTGCAGCCCTGAATGATTACAATCAAGCAATAAAATATGATACCCAGTACGCATTGGTTTATAGCAACAGGGGGCTATTATACTATGAAGATCAAAACTATTCAGCAGCCTTAGAAGATTTTAATAAATCGATCATACTTAATCCAAACGATCCAATTGTCTATTACAGTAGAGGCCTTACTAAGTATATGCTGAAGGATTATACTGGCTCAATTGAAGACTATAATATAGCCACAAATCTAAATCCATCCTATGCCAACGCTTATGTGGGTAGAGGATTGAGCTATTATTACCTGCTGGACTACAATAAGGCGATTGAAGATTATACAAAAGCGATACAACTTGATCCATCCAACCATATAGCCTACTTTGACAGGGGGATCACATATTATGTTTTAAACAAGATAGATCTGGCTAAAAACGATTTTAAAAAAACAATACAGATAAAACCAGACTACAATCTGGGTACCTATGCCCAGCTACTTTCAGATGATAAACCTATTGTAAACAAAACATTTTCCACCAGCCAAGACCCATTTACTCTATCTAAATACGGTAAAAGCATCTATGACAACGGTGTTGCCCTTCTTAAAAATGGTCAATATACCACAGCTATCAGCGAATTTAATAAAGTCTTAAATGAAAATCCAAACTATATAGACGCCTACATAAATAGAGGGCTTGCGTATGAATTTTCAGGAGATACAAGTAAAGCTATGTCAGATTACAACAAAGCCCTATCGATAATACCAGGCGACTATCTCGCCCTTTTCAACAGGGGAGTATTAAACTATAAACTACAAAACTATATCAACTCAGAACAGGATCTACTTCAAGCAATAAAGGCAAGACCAGATCATCTCGATGCCCACATATACCTAGGGATGACCTATAGAAAAAGACAGCTCTACGACAACGCCCTTTATTATTACGAAAAAGCTATAAACATAAACCCCAAAGACTACTGGGCATACTTTGAAAAGGGGAATGTATTGATGGATCTCAAAGATTATAACAACGCCATCAATGAGTTCACCCGCGCCATAACCTTTAAAAATAACTATACCGAAGCCTATATAAACAGGGGCTTAAGCTATGAATATTTGAAAAACTATGACAACGCATTAAAGGATTATAACCGTGCAATAGAGATTTCTCCAAACTATTTTTTAGGCTACTATAACAGAGGTATATTAAACTTTAACAAAAATTATTATCCAATGGCACTTTCTGACTTCAAGAAAACATTAGAGCTAAACCCAGACCATGCAACAGCTGCTGGATATATCGGCGATATCTACTACAATCTGCAAAACTACAAAGAAGCTATCATCAGCTATAACAAAGCCCTTAGCCTAAATCCCAACGACCAATACTCCCTCGAAAGCAGGGGGCATAGCTATATTATGATAGGTAATAATAGCTTAGGGTGTGCTGATCTTCAAAAAGCCTGTCAGCTTGGACAGTGCAACAAATACAACCAAGCAATAGTCAACGGTCAGTGTAAATAAAAGGTGGGTAAAACCACCTTTTTTATAAACCACTTAAATTTCATCTATTTATATAATCTTATTATCTGTAGATTCATTTATCAAGCTACAATACCGTTTCATCTGACTGAATTCGTGCCATAACCTATCCATACAATGTACTATTTCAGCAATATCCCCTATTTTTGCTTTTTGTTCGATCTCCTTTGCAATATCACCCAACCGTGTAGCACCTACATTATAAGATGCCCCTTTTATTTTATGGGCTAATTTTAATATTTTATCATAATCGGTACTATTACAAGCACTTTTCAGGTCATTATATGTCCTTTCAAAATCCTCCTTATAAATATTAAGAAGTTTACATATAAAATCAGCATCACTGGAGATCTCCTGAAGGTGATTTAAATCCAAGCCATTATACATCTCTTTTCCTGTTGCCTGCTCTTTTATCAAATCTTGATTTTTATAGATATATCTCATTATGGTTTTTTTAAGGATATCGATAGATATAGGTTTTGCGACATAATCGTTCATACCAGCATTAAAACAGGCTTCCTTGTCCTCTTGAAAAGCATTAGCTGTCATAGCCACTATATATACATTATTGTCTATGATATCTGGCATACTCCGTATCTTTTTGGTTGCAGTAAGTCCATCCATTTCAGGCATCGAAACATCCATGAAAACAATATCGTAATTTTTACGCTTTAGTGCCTCTATTGCTTCTAAACCGTTATTAGCTGTATCTATCGCTGGCACACCTATCTTTTTAAGGAGATTCAACACCACCATTAAATTTACCCTGTTATCCTCCACCACAAGAAGATTGAGACTTCTCGAAATCTGATCGAAATTATCCTGCTCCATTTCTAAGAAATCTTCTTCGGTTGATTGGATCTGCTGAGTTTTTACGAATGGGATTTTTATTCTAAACTCTGTACCTTCATTTACCCTGCTTTTTACAGTTATACTCCCGTTCATAGCTTTTACTATGTTGTAGCTTATAGCAAGCCCTAAGCCAGTTCCTCCATATTTACGGGTATGACTTGCATCCACTTGGGTAAAAGGTTTGAACAAAATTTCCATCTTGTCTTCAGGTATCCCTATCCCTGTATCCTTTACCACAAACTCGAGTTTTACCTCATTATCAAACTCTTCAAGTTTATGTAGCATTACCATAACTTCACCTTTTTCTGTAAACTTTATGGCATTATTTACGATGTTAAGCAACACCTGACTAAGTCTATGGGGATCACCTAAAACCAAGAGATCATGTACAGAGCACTCATGTTTTAGTTCTATTCTTTTTCTCAGAGCCAGAGGATAAGCTATGGAGATAACTCTTTTTAAAACCCTCGTCGGTTCAAAGGGGATATTTTCAAGGGTTAATTGACCACTTTCAATCTTCGCAAGATCTAAAATATCATTAATCAAACTTAGTAGATGATCACTACTACTTTTTATGACCTCAAGATATTTTTTCACCTCAAAGGGCAGGTTTTCTTTTGGAATGAGATCGAGGGAACCGATTATACCATTTATTGGCGTTCTTATCTCATGACTCATACTGGAGAGGAATATAGATTTCGCCTGATTAGCAAGCTCAGCTTTTTTCTTGAGTTCTTCCATCTCTTTTAAAGAATTGACCAATTCAGAAATATCTGAAAATGTCCATAAGATCCCATTCAAACTAAAACCACTTACAGGGATCTTTTCTATTTCAAAAAACCTACCATCAACAGTTTCAACCATTGTTTTATACTCATTTTGCGAATTGATAAACCTATTAAAAGATGCTGAATCTTTCATTGATCCTGCTACATAATTCAATAGACTTTTCCCGCTATTAGACAGGTACCCAATATCAAGTGAAAAAAAGTCCAACAATTTATTATTTATTTCCAGTACATAATCAGCTTCATCTATCAGTAATGCACCATAAGGTGCATTCTCTAAAATTGCCTGTAAAACAAAATTGGATCTATTAAGCTCATCCTCTTTCTCCTTTAAAGGAGTAATATCGATAAAAGTCACAACAGCTGAGGATTCACCTTTGTAGATAAGGGGCTTTGATGCTACCCTAACATATATATGTCTACCGCTTTTCGCCTTAAAAATTTCCGTGCCATGGTATTCCCTCTGTTCTTTTATGACTCTGTAGATAGGACAATTGTATTTATCAAGAGAGTGAAGATGAAACATTTCATGGGCGGATTTACCGATTAGATCGCCCCTTTCATAACCCAGAATTTCGGTAACCGCTTTATTCATGAAAACCATATTTCCCTGTTCATCCATAACATACAACCCATTGTGTATGGTTGATAATATACTTTCTATATAGGACTCCTTCTGTTTTAGCTTTTCATTCTTGTTGAGTATTAAAATGAAAAAGAATGATATTAAAGCACCCTCTATCAAAACAAGTAACAAATCAAACTTAAATTTATCAAACATAGATTTTAAATAAGGGGAGTGGGAGATGGATATAAGAGCTGCAGCAACATTATTTTTTGTATCCTTTATCGGAGTTATAATTACCTCATAATAAGTCTCTCCGATATGTGTATAATGAGTAGCCATTACACCTCTGTTCAGATCTTCTACAAATATTGGTTTCCTTGCCACAGTCTCAAGAGCTTTGAGGTGTTCTTTGTCTATGGGTTTTAGACTATCATGAAGTTCCCTGTCAGGATCCTCTACCACCCAATCTTTGCTAAAAAAGATCTCTTTATAGAGGGACCTTTGAGGTGTAAAAAGTTTAGACAGGTTCTCTTTTCTAATCAGTGCTAAAAAATCTCTGTCCGAGTATAACTCACTTATAGATTGCCTAATTGTCTCAAAAGGAAATGAGATCTCAACACTACCCAGATGTTCTGAATTGTATATGATTGGATATACATTTCTAAAACCGGATATTATTTTTCCTGACTCAAAGGTTCTCACCACTTTAAGACTTGAATTGGCAAGTACAACATCAGGTCTTTCAACAACTAATGAATCACCAAACCTATCAGGAGCATGCATTCGCAATAAAGATTCTGCCTTAACAGTGTGGAAATGAAACTGTCTTACACCTTTTAATTTCAGTTTATTATATATTGGGAACATTTCTCTATACAAATCAAGCCTGAGTTTATTTTTTGAAACATTGTCTGCATTTTTGAACTTTCTTAGGATATCTATTACTTTACTATTGGCCAATATATAACTATCATAATAGGCATCAGCTTCATTGTTATGTCCTTCTGTAGTACTTGTCCAAATTCTATGTTGGTCTAAAGCTTGTATCTTGAGATAGTTTTCCAAAATCATCCTATGATTATAATAGACAAAAGAAAGTGAGAAACCAAGAATCAATAGGAAAATAATCAAAAATCTCTGGATTACTAATTTGTTAATCATATATCTTTCTTAAAATATCTGGAGTAAGCATCTTTTTTAATAAACTGTATCTTTGGTCATCAAATTTTGTAAAACCGTTGCCCCCTATTTTCAATTGAGTAAATGTCTCTTTTGGTGATTCAAGCAGAAGTTTTTTTATATTCTCAATATCCTTATCCTTCACCGTTTTCTTATTGGCAATAATAACAAAAGCTGGATATTCGTCGGTATATTCTATCGCCTTAGCCCCTAAGTCTCTATATTTAAGATAAATATCCTCTTTTACACCTCCAGCATCGTAAAAACCTGCTAAAACCTGTTTTAAAACCTCTTCATGATTATTTAAATACTGATATTCTATCTTATCAATATCAATTTTTCTTTTTTTGAGTAAGTACTTCATACTTACATAACCACAAGTGGAGATAGGATTTGTTAATGCAAGTTTTTTTATGGTTACCTTTTCTTTATCAGAAGCTATGAATAACACACATCGATACGTCGGTTTCCCATCTTTCTCAAGTACTTCGGCCAAAGGCTCTACATGTTTGTATTTGCTCGTTAAAAGCAAATAAGGCACTGGTCCGAGATATGCAAAATCTATTTTATCATTAATAATCAGATTTAATAGATCCTTATGGCTATCAACGTAATGAAAATACAAAGGTTTCGATGTTTGCTGGGA
>JAOAHS010000011.1 GCA_026415135.1 Calditerrivibrio sp.
AGGATAGATCTGACCTTGAAGATGCCAAACGCTATTTACATCATCGAATTTAAGGTAGATACGAAGGATGCCTTAGCTCAGCTAAAGGAAAAAAGATACTACGAAAAATATCTAAACCTAAATAAACCGATATTCCTTGTGAGTATAGAGTTTGACTCAGCTAAAAAAAACATTACCAACATTAATTGGGAGTCTATAGCTTTTTAGTTTATCTGATTTATTTAAGTTTCTCCTTGACCGGAAAGATCTAACCGTGTAATATCTGCAGTATGAGTGTGAAAAATGTACATGAAGCTTATGAACGAATAAAACCTTATATAAAATACTTACCGTTGTACTACTCTAACAATTTTTCTGAACCATATAAGGCTAATATCTACTTTAAAATGGAAAATCTCCAACGGACCGGATCATTTAAGCTTAGAGGCGCTCTTAATGCTATATTAAAAAACAAACATCTCTGTCAAAATGGTGTTATAACCGCATCTGCAGGTAATCATGCTCAGGGTGTAGCTTTTGGTTGTAATCTTTTAAATATACCTTCTGTTATCGTTATGCCTACAATTACTCCCCTTGTCAAAGTAGCAAATACAAAGAGTTACGGTGCAGAGGTTATTCTTCATGGTAATTCTTACGATGATGCTTACATGAAAGCCCTCCAATTAGCAAAACATCGTAACCTTTTTTTTGTACACCCCTTTAACGATGAAGATGTTATAGATGGTCAAGGGACTATCGCCTATGAAATTTTAAAGGAAAAGGATGATATAGACATTATAGTTGTTCCCATTGGGGGTGGAGGCCTTATTTCTGGTATTGCTAAATTTGTAAAATCAGTTAACTCAGATATAAAGGTAATTGGTGTCCAGGCTGAAAATGCCGCTTCCATGTATAATTCTCTAAAAAAAGGGACAATTATAAAACTTGTTAATTCCAACACCATTGCAGAAGGTATAGCTGTAAAAGAGGCGGGGGATAAGACATTTGAGTACTGCAAAAAATATGTAGATGATATTATTTTAGTTTCCGAAAATGATATAGCTTATGCCATCTTACAATATATTGAAAAATCGAAGCTTGTTGTTGAAGGTGCTGGAGCAGCACCCCTTGCTACCATTTTATCCAACAAATTAAGTGTAGATGGGAAAAATGTGGTCATGATCCTGTCTGGTGGCAACATTGATGTAAATCTCCTTACAAGGGTTTTTTACAAGGGGCTGGCATCCACGGGTAGGTTTCTTGAATTAAATGTTATACTGAGGGATATCCCGGGTTCCCTTGCAAATCTCACTAAAGATGTTGCAGAACTTGGAGCGAATGTTTTGGATATAAGGCATTTCAGGTATGACCTGAATGTACCAGTCGGTTCCACAAAGGTTATTTTACACCTTGAAACAAAGGGGTTTTCTCATATTGAAGAGATCATCGATACACTCGGCAAAAAGGGGTATGAGGTGAATATTTATGGATAGCAATTTGTGGGATGAGGTACTTAAAATTGCTGAAAACACCCTTTCACCTCAGGTAATTCAAACGTGGTTAAAACCTTTAAGGATTTCAGATGTAAGAGGTGATATCATTGTAATAGAAGCACCTAATAGATTTTACAAGAATTGGGTAGAAGACAAATATTTAGATGTATTAAAGGCTATCTTTCAAAATGAGTATAACATACAGTCAGATATACAGATAGTTGTTGCTTCCTCCCAATTAGTCCAAAAGCCCGATGAACAGCAATCTGTTTTGAAGACAATTCAAATAATACATAACAATTCCACAAACCTAAACAAACAGTATACTTTCGAAAATTTTGTTGTGGGTGCCTCAAATCAGTTTCCCCATGCAGCTGCTTTGGCTGTAGCCGAGGGGTATTTCCAAACATATAACCCTCTCTTTATTTACGGTGGTGTTGGGTTGGGTAAGACCCATTTGATGCACGCAATAGGTAATAAGATACTTGAAAAGTTTCCCAAACTTAAAATACTTTATATCTCGAGTGAATCCTTTACCAATGAAATGATATATGCCCTAAAGTCTAAATCTATGGATATATTTAGGGAGAAATACAGAAATATCGATCTGTTGCTTTTTGATGATGTTCAGTTTTTAGCTGGTAAAACAAGAAGCACTGAAGAGTTTTTTTATACCTTTAATTGCTTGTATGACTTACAAAAACAGATCGTCCTGACTAGTGACAAAGAACCTAATGAAATAGCTGATCTAGAAGAACGGTTAAGGAGCAGGTTTTCTTGGGGTCTTGTGGCTGATATACAGCCCCCATCCATCGATGAAAAAATTGCTATTATCATAAAAAGATCAGAAATGATGAATATAAACATTTCGAACGAAGTGGCTTCTTTTTTAGCTGAAAATTTAAAAGGGGATAACATCAGAGATCTTATAGGTGCTCTAATTAGGTTAAATGCTTTTTCAACATTTCACAATGAGCCTATAACTATAGACTTAGCTAAAAGGGCTTTAGAAAAGTTCATGATAAAAAAAGATACCGTAATAACAGCTGACATGATAATCAACAAAGTCTGTGAATTTTTCAACATTAAGCAATCAGAGATAAAGTCAAAAAACAGAAACAGGCTTATTTCTTATCCAAGACAAATCTGCATGTACCTTCTGCGGGAAAAGCTTCATATTTCCCTACAGGATATTGCAAATATATTTGGCGGTAGAAACCATTCAACAGTTCTCCATTCCATAAAAGAGATCCAAAATAGACTTAATACTGATCAAGAATTAAAAACTGTTCTCAATACCATCTTAAGAAATATATACAAATAAAACAACAATCAAATATTTCCAACAATATTTCAACATTCAATTTTTCAAATAAATTTTTAATAAATATCCTAATTTTTTACTTGTAAACAAAAAATAATTCGGTTATTATTATTACTATCTTTTTTAAAAACTAATAGAAATAATATTACATGTGGAGTTCTTATGAAATTTAAACTTATAAAACAGGAGTTATATTATATACTAAATAACGCGATAAACTTCACCAGTTCCAAGAATACAAATACTATATTACAAAATATATACATTTCAGCTGAAAACAACACTGTCCTTTTTAAAACTAACAATATATTATCAGGTTTTTGTGCACAAATAGAAGCCAATGTGGAATCAGAGGGTAGTACCACAGTTATATGTAAGAAGCTTCTTGATATCGTGAAGGAATTGCCAGATTCTTCCCAGATAAGCTTCAATTTTGATGGCTCAAGGTTAAAAATAACATCAGGTCAAGCAAACTTTACCCTTGCAACCATGCCCACTGAAATGTTCCCTGCAATGACAGATATAGTTCCTGAATACAGTATAAAAGTCGAATCAAAATTGTTATACGAAGCTATAAACAAGACCATCTTCTGTGTTGCTAACAGTTCGACAAAAATCGAGTTTACAGGTTTACATCTAAAAGTATACGGTAATAAGTTGGAGCTTCATTCTGCTGACTTTCAAAGGATATCATCTATCGTTTTAAACCTTCCTGAAGAACAGTCAGATGAATTTATTATAAATATCCCCAAGAAAACAGCTTCGGATCTTCTAAAGATCATTGGTGATACATTAACCGTTGAGTTACACACAGACAAAAAGCAGTTGATGGTCATTTCAGGAAATATCAAAGTCTATTCAAGGCTAATAGACAGATCGGTAAAATCAATAAATTCACTATTTTCTGCTGATACACCTATAGAGGTTACTTTAAATAAAACAGATTTCTTAGAAAACCTCAAAAAAGTAATGGCCATAGCAAGTGAAGTAACTTATGCTGTAGTGCTCTCTTTTTCATCAAATTCTCTAACAATTTATAGTCTTGAGACTGAATATGGGCAGGGGATCGATAGAATTGAAAACATTAGCCACATAGGTGATGACATAGATATCATAGTAAATGGTAAGTTACTTCAGGAGATACTCAACCATATCGATAGTACCAACGTCACAATAAAAATGTCTGGCAGAAGAAATCCGATCTTTATCTATCCAGATACTGGTAATTATAAGTATCTATTGGTACCTTTAGCTATTGACAGAGGTTAGCCTTAGCTAAAACATGCCTCTGAAAGGGTTAAACTTATTAAATTTTAGAAATTACACAAGTAGATCTTTTACTTTTGAAAAAAAGAATTTCATATTCGGTAAAAATGGCTCCGGTAAAACATCATTACTAGAAGCTATTTATTTCATCTTCACCGGTAAAAGTTTTAGGACAAGTAGAGTTAGTAATCTAATCAATAATAATTCAAACACCTTTAGAATAGATCTTAGATATGAACATGATGGTATAGATATGGGTATATATATTTATTATGATCATAAAAAACATGTATATATCAATAATAAACCTGTTGAGAGCATTTACACCTTCTATTTCAATCATCCAATAGCTTTTTATTCGCCTGAAAATGAAGGTTTTTTGTCTTACGAGCAGGAACAAAGAAGAAAATTCCTCGATAGAACTATATTTTATATTGATTTAGATTACCTGAATCTTTTAAAAAGATATAAAAAGGTATGTGAATTAAAAAAAGGTTATATATTTAAAGGTATAAGGGATAAGCTTTTTTTTAATGTGCTAAACGAACAGATAAACGATATCTCCTCTAAGATTCAAAAGAAAAGAAAGAAGGTAATAGATAAGTATAATACGATATTATCGTCAACAATTACAAATATCCCCTCATCTGGTGTAGAATTTTTTCAATTAACATACGAACCGAGCGTTTTTAACCCTGATATTTTAGAAAAGGAGATCTCTACGGGATTATTACTTTCTGGTCCTCATAGAGATAGAATTTCCTTCCAATTAAACGGAGATAATGCAGATATTGTCGCTTCCTTTGGTCAAAGAAAAACTATATCTATATGCTGTCTATATTGTTTTTTAAAACTGGTTGAACTATTTAGAAAAAATGATATAATCATAATTTTGGATGAATTATATTCCAGTTTAGACACTGAACGTGCTGAATACTTTATGGATATTTTTAATACTTGTCAACTTTTTGTAACAGGACAAACTGTTCCTTCATTTAACGATATGAATTTAATAAACTTAAACTAAGTGAGGTAATATGTTAGAAGATATGAACTTTGATGGTAATACTTATAGTGAAGAATCGATAAAAGTGCTTGAGGGTTTGGAAGCTGTACGACAAAGACCCGGTATGTATATAGGCTCTGTTGATACAAAAGGGTTGCATCACCTTGTATATGAAGTTGTGGATAACTCCATAGATGAGGCAACGGCAGGTTTTTGTAAAAATATTATCGTTACCCTACATGTGGATGGTTCTGTGACTGTAGAGGATGATGGTAGAGGTATTCCTGTGGGTATCCATCCAACAGCTAAAAAACCCACTGTGGAAGTTGTCATGACAACACTTCATGCTGGAGGAAAATTCAACTCCGGTGCATATTTTGCATCAGGTGGATTACACGGTGTAGGTGTTTCGGTTGTAAATGCTTTATCTGAGTATTTAGAGGTTACCGTCAAGAGGGATGGAAAAGTTTATTTTCAAAGGTATGAAAGGGGTGTGCCCGTTTGTGAATTTAAGGAGATAGGGAAAACTGAGAAAACTGGTACAAAAGTAAGATTCAAACCTGATCCGGAGATTTTTGAGACTACAGAATTCCATTTTGAGGTACTGTCAAAGCGCTTTAGAGAACTGGCGTTTTTAAATAGTGGTGTGAGGATTAAAGCGATAGATGAGATTAATGATCGATCCCATGATTTCCTCTTCGATGGTGGTATTGTAAGCTATATAAAATTTTTAAACAAGGGTAAAGAGCTCCTTTTTGATGATCCCATATATGTAAGCGGTAAATATGAAAATGTCTTAGTGGAGTGTGCCATTCTTTACAACACCTCTTTTGATGAAAAGATCACTTCATTTGTAAACAATATTCACACAGAAGAGGGTGGTACCCATGAGTCGGGTTTCAAAACGGCATTTACCAAAGCTTTCAATAATTTTGTAAATAAACACAATCTCCTAAAAGAAAAAATCTCCCTTGAGGGTGATGATGTAAGAGAAGGGATGTCTGCTATTGTATCGGTAAAGTTAAATGAACCGATGTTTGAAGGCCAAACAAAGTCTAAATTAGGCTCCTCTATCGGTAAGGTGGCTGTCGAGGCTGTGTTGGGTTCGTTTTTACCAGATTTTTTTGAGGAGAATTCCGTTGTTGTCAAAAAGATTTTAGATAAGGCAGTACAAGCATATAGAGCTAGAGAAGCGGCCCGTAAGGCTAAGGAGCTTACGAGAAGAAAAAATGCCCTCGATGTTTCTACACTACCTGGAAAGCTTGCCGATTGTCAGGAAAAAGACCCAGCGCTTTCGGAGCTTTTCATAGTTGAGGGGGACTCCGCCGGAGGTTCTGCAAAACAGTGTAGGGACCGTAGGTTTCAGGCAATTTTGCCATTAAAGGGTAAGATACTCAATGTGGAAAAGGCAAGGTACGATAAACTATTATCAAACAATGAGATAAAGACTATAATTACTGCTCTTGGTTGCGGCATAGGTAAGGATGATTTTGATATCAATAAGCTGCGATATCATAAGATCATAATTATGACAGATGCTGATGTGGATGGGGCCCATATTACAACATTACTACTCACCTTTTATTTTAGATATATGCGACCAATTATTGAAAGAGGGTATCTATATATTGCAAGACCACCCCTTTATAAGATCAAGAAAAATAAAGTGGAAAGATATGTACATAACGAAGAGGAATTTGAGGACTTTATTCTGGATATGGGGCTTGAGGGGGTAGTGGTGGATGGGGTGCCTGAAATAAGGTATAAAGAGATTTTTAGGAATCTATTTTACATGAAGAGACTTCTTTCTAAGTATGAAAAAAAAGGTTATACTGAAGATTTGATACTTGTTTTATCTTTGCGTTTTGATCTTGAGCCGGAGAAACTCGCAGATAAGGATTATGTGGAAGAGTTAAGGGTTTTCCTCAATGGGAAAAATGTTTTTTCTTCTTATCAGTCGAATTTTATAGATTTTAATGAAGAATACAATAGATACAATATCTTCTTTACAACTGCAACAGGCTCTGTTTATGCTATAAATACAGATTTTTTGTCTACACCAGAATTTAAAGAGATCAGGAGACTGGGTAGGTATCTAAAAGAGATAGGTGGTATACCCATAAAGCTATCGGCTGACGGTTCAAGTTATGAATTTTCTAAGGTATCTGAACTTATAAATTTTATAGAATCACGTGGGAAAAAGGGGCTTACAATACAGCGTTATAAAGGTCTAGGTGAAATGAATCCAGAGCAGTTGTGGGAAACCACTGTGGATCCAGCTAGAAGGGTTTTGTATAGGGTTACCATTGAAGATGCTGAAGAGGCTGATACTCTGTTTTCTCTTCTTATGGGGGATGTTGTTGCTCCCCGTAGAGAGTTTATAGAAGAAAATGCCCTTTATGCAAAAAATATAGATATTTAGTAAGGAGAGTTGATGACTAACAAAGATAAAGGTATTATCGATATAAGTATAGAAGAGTCCATCAAGTCAAGCTATCTTGATTATGCTATGAGTGTTATTGTGGGTAGGGCTTTACCAGATGTTCGTGATGGTCTAAAGCCAGTCCATAGAAGGGTTTTGTTTGCCATGTATGAAATGGGTCTTGCCCATAACAAGCCCTACAAGAAGTCTGCGAGGGTAGTGGGTGATGTAATAGGTAAATATCACCCCCATGGTGATACTGCTGTTTATGATACCCTTGTACGACTTGCCCAGGACTTTTCAATGAGATACCCGCTTGTTGATGGGCAGGGTAACTTCGGATCAGTGGATGGTGATTCTGCTGCTGCTATGCGATATACTGAAGTTAGGATGGCTAAAATCACCGATGAAATGCTTGCCGATATAGACAAGGATACCGTCGATTTTTCACCCAACTACGATGGTTCTATGGAAGAACCTTTGGTGTTACCTGCTAAGATCCCAAATCTTTTGATAAACGGTTCAAGTGGCATAGCCGTAGGTATGGCTACTAATATCCCCCCTCATAATTTATCGGAAGTGATAGATGCTCTTGTTTTTAGAATTGATAACCCTGATTCTGATCTCAATGATATACTTAAATTTATTAAAGGCCCCGATTTTCCAACTGCTGGGTTATTGATGGGTATCTCCGACATGAAAAACGCCTATCTTACAGGTAGAGGAACTATAAAGATTAGGGCCAGAGCAGAAATTCAACAACTTAAATCAGGAAAAGAACAGATTATTATCACTGAAATACCCTATCAGGTTAATAAATCTGCTATGATTGAAAAGATCGCCGAACTTGTCAGGGATAAGGTAATAACAGGTATATCGGAATTGAGGGATGAGTCTGATAGAGATGGTATAAGGGTGGTTATAGAAATCAAGAAGGGTGAAATGGCTGATGTGGTTTTGAATCAGCTGTATAAGTTTACCCAGATGGAGGTATCCTATGGTATCAATATGGTGGCTCTTGTAAATGGAAGACCTCTCACCTTACCACTTTTGCGTATATTGGATGAGTTTATTCAACACAGGATAACAGTAGTCACGAGGAGGACCCAATACCTGCTTAAAAAAGCGGAGGAGCGTTTACATATTTTAGAAGGGCTTAAGATGGCTGTGGAAAATATAGATGAGGTGATCGCCCTTATCAAAGGCTCTTCTGATGTAAAAGAGGCAAAGATTAAGCTCATTGATAGGTTTGGTTTTTCTGATCTTCAGGTGACAGCTATCCTCGATATGCGCTTGCAAAAGCTTACTGGACTTGAGATTGAAAAGCTTGTCGAAGAGTACAAAGAGACATTAAAGAATATAGAGTTTTATAAGTCTATTTTGGGGAATCATCAGATAAAGATGGGAATTATAAAAGAGGAGTTACTTGATATTAAAAGCAGGTATGCGGATAAGAGGAAAACAGAGATAGTTTTAGATCATAATGAGATAAGCATTGAGGATCTAATCCCAGATACAGAAGTTGTTGTTACAATAACAAATCAAGGTTATATCAAAAGAACACCTCTGAGTTTCTTTTCCTCCCAAAAGAGGGGTGGCAAAGGGAAGTCCGCTACACTAAGTAAAGGAGAGGATTTCATAGAAACACTTCTTGTAAGCACCAATCATTCAAAACTACTTTTCTTTACAAATACTGGTAAAATACATTTTCTAAAGGTATATGAGCTACCCGAATCTGCTCCTGGTACGAGGGGTAGGCACGTGTCAAATTTTTTATCTCTTTCAACAGGAGAAAGCATTGCTTCAGTGATAACCCTTTCTGATGCAGACCATGATAGATACATTTTCATGTGTACTAAGGGTGGTATTGTAAAAAAGACTGCTATAGAAGAATTTAAAAGTGGTAGAAACGGAATGGTTGCAGTAAAGCTAAGAGATAATGACGAACTTGTTTCCACCGTAGTAACTACTGATAACGACAATATAATAATTGCAACGAAAAACGGTAAAACCATTCAGTTTGAATCTAAAGAGGTCAGGGATATGGGTAGAAATGCCTCCGGTGTTAGGGGTATAACCCTTGAAGACGATGATAGTGTTGTTTCTATGGAGGTTCTTACCGGAGCGCCGTTTATATTGACAGTCACTACTAACGGTTATGGTAAGTGTACTTTGGTGTCCGACTATAGGATTCAGTCAAGGGGGGGTAAAGGGCTTAAACTTTCCAAGATCACACCAAAAACAGGTCCTGTTTGTGGCGCAAAACAGGTAAAGCTCGAAGATGATGTCATGTTAATGAGTAAGTCGGGGAAGATAATACGGATTGCGGTATCAGATATACCTGTTTTAGGTAGGGATACACAAGGTGTAAGGTTGATGAATGTGGCGGATGATGAGATTGTTTCCATCGCCATTGTAAAGGAGGAATAGATGGCTATACTCATTGATGGTAAAAAAATCTCTGAAAAGATCAGAGGCTATTTGAAATCAAAAGTGATTTCGTACAAAGAGAAACATGACCGTGTTCCTGGTATTGCTGTGATATTGGTGGGTGAAGACCCAGCAAGTACAGTATATGTTAATATGAAAGAGAAGGCCTGTTTGGAGGCAGGTTACAAGTCTGTAGTAGAGCGATTACCTGCTGATTCAACAACAGATGATGTGCTAAAATTGGTGGATACTTTTAATAAAGATCGTAGTATAAATGGTATACTCGTCCAATTGCCTCTGCCAAAACAGATAGATGAGAAAAAGATCCTTTTTTCTATAGATCCATCAAAAGATGTCGATGGCTTTCACCCTTTCAATGTTGGTCTTATGCACATCGGTGAAGATACTCTTTTCCCTTGTACCCCTTATGGTGTAATGAAGATGTTTGAGGAGCACAGTATAGATTTGACAGGAAAAAATGCCGTTGTGCTTGGTCGAAGTAATATAGTTGGTAAACCGATGGCTGCTCTTCTATTGAAGGCCAATGCTACCGTTACCATATGTCATTCAAAAACAAAGAACCTTCCTGATGTTTGTAAAGGTGCTGATGTCCTCATTGCTGCAATCGGTAAGCCCCATTTTGTTACTAAAGAGTTTGTAAAAGATGGTGCTGTAGTCATCGATGTTGGTATAAACCGCCTTGATGGAAAGCTTGTAGGTGATGTTAAGTTTGATGAGGTCAAAGATATTGCTTCCTACATAACACCTGTGCCAGGTGGTGTTGGCCCTATGACGATTACTATGCTTATGTATAATACTATGAAGGCTTTCGAGCGCACATTAGCTTAAAGTATGGATACCATTGTAGCCCCTATAACGCCACTTGTGAATGCCGCTGTTATCGTTGTTAGGATTTCCGGTGATGATGCGTTAAAGGGGCTGACTTTTTTCGATGTAGTTAGTTGTGAACCGAGAAGAGTTTATTTTACCCGATACAAAGGTTCTGAGGTTACCGATGATGTTTTACTCACCTATTTTAAGGCTCCCCATTCTTATACAGGTGAAGATGTCCTAGAGGTCTCCTTTCATGGGAATCCCGTCATTGTATCTTCTTTTATAAGGGACTGTTATTGTTTAGGCTTTAGAGCCGCTGCTCCCGGAGAATTTACTAAGAGGGCTTTTTTAAATGGTAAAGTAGATTTATCACAGGCTGAGTCTATACTGGATCTTATAAGTTCAAAGTCTAAGTACTCTGTTCAGTTTTCTTACAATACATTGAAGGGTGGTTTACGATTCAAAGTAGATGGGATCATAGATCAGCTTGTCGATATAGGTTCTGTTATCGAAGCCTTTGTAGAGTTTCCAGAAGAGGACCTGGATCAGGCTGTTTTTAACAATCTTAGTGCTATGATAGATGATATAACTGCCGATGTAGAGAGGCTTTTGGGTTCATACGATACGTTGCAAAATTATAAAACAGGTTTTTCTGTTGTTATTGCTGGTAAGCCTAATGTTGGGAAATCCTCTTTGTTGAATTTTTTATTATCTCAAGAGCGTTCAATTGTTTCTGATATTCCTGGCACCACAAGGGATTATATATTGGAATATGCCAATATAGGTGGTATCCCCATCCGATTGATCGATACAGCTGGTGTCAGATACACAGATAATGCAATTGAAAAGCTGGGTATAAGCCGTTCCATCGAGATGATCGAAAAATCTGATCTTACAATCGTTTTATTGGATGCGTCCAATATAGATACAGAGGATGAGTTTGTTTTAGATATCACAAAAGGGAGGAACAGGCTTATTTTTATCAATAAAATCGACCTAAAGGGAGATATTGCTGTAGAGCATGACTTGAGCTTCTCCATTAAAAAGGGGATAAACTTGGACCTTATAGTACCTAAAATAGTTGACAAACTTTCCTTTAAAGATGCCGAATCCTTCTATGTGGATATTTTAATAAACGATAGACATTATCACCTTTTTAAAAACTTTTTATCCCATCTTAGTAATTTGAAATCGGCATTGTTTGTTCAAGATCTTGATATATCAGCTTATGAATTAAGTTGTGCAGTGGATATCCTATATGAAGTCACCGGCAAGAGATATACAGAGGATATATTGAATAATATTTTTGAAAAGTTTTGTATAGGCAAATAGAGGTTTTATGCTATGATAAAATATGAGAATCGTTACGATGTTATTGTCGTTGGTGCTGGTCACGCTGGTATTGAGGCTGCTCTTGCATCTGCACGAATGGGAGCAAAAACCCTTCTTTTGACCATCTATATAGAGACCATTGCCCAGATGAGTTGTAACCCTGCTATCGGTGGTCTTGCCAAAGGGTGTTTGGTAAAAGATATTGATGCCCTTGGTGGTGAAATGGCTCGTGCTATCGATAATACAGGGATACAGTTTCGTATTTTAAACAGAAAAAAGGGTCCAGCTGTGAGAAGTTCGAGGGCTCAAGCGGATAAAAAACTCTATAGATTTTATATGACTGATGTATTGATGAATCAGTCTAATTTGAGTGTTAAACAGGCTGTTGTTACCGATATCCTTGTTAAGGATGGTCGTGTTTATGGAGTAGAGTGCGATACAGGTTATATTTTTCATTGTAAGTCACTTATTTTAGCTACAGGGACTTTTTTAAACGGTCTAATCCATATAGGAGAAAAGCGTTACCCAGCTGGTAGGGCAAATGAGTTTCCTGCTACCCATTTAGCTGAAGTATTAAAGAAGTTCGCCTTTGATGTTCAGAGGCTTAAAACAGGCACTCCTGCTAGACTTCATGCGGATAGTATTAATTTTTCGGTGTTAGAAGAACAAAAAGGTGATAATCCACCAGAACCCTTTTCTTTTGAAACTACGTCCATCCCTCTGCCTCAGGTTTCCTGCTATATCGCCTATACAAATGAAAAGACCCATCAAATAATTAGGGATAACCTCCATAGATCACCTCTATACTCTGGTGTTATTCAAGGTATCGGTCCCAGGTACTGCCCTTCTATAGAGGATAAGGTTAAAAAGTTTCCTGATAAAAATAGACACCAGATTTTTTTAGAGCCAGAAGGTTTGGACACGAAAGAGATCTATGCTAACGGTTTTTCCTCATCTTTACCTATTGATGTTCAGATTGCTATGTATCGTTCTTTAGAGGGGCTGGAGCATGTGGAGTTTATTCGTCCGGCTTATGCTATCGAGTACGATTTTGTCCAGCCCTACGAGTTAAATCACACTCTCGAAACAAAAAAGATAAAGGGTCTTTTTTTTGCTGGGCAGATAAACGGTACCACCGGTTATGAAGAGGCTGCTGCTCAGGGCTTAATTGCTGGTATTAATGCTGTTTTATCCATTGATGCTAAGGAGTTTGTGCTTGGTCGAGATGAAAGTTTTATTGGTGTGATGATAGATGATCTTGTCACAAAAGGTGTGGATGAACCTTACCGGATGTTCCACTCAAGGGCTGAATATCGGTTGCTTTTGAGGGAAGATAATGCTGAATATAGACTCACTGAAAAGGGTCATAGGTTGGGATTAATTAGCAATACCCGGTATAGTAGGTTTCTTTCGGAAAAAGAAGCTTTAAATGAGTGTTTGTCGCTTTTGGCTACCAGAAAACTTCCATACAATGATGAAACAAAGATAAAATTTGCTAATCTAAATGTCTATATTGAGGGTGCAACTCTTTTGATCGATTTACTCCGAAGACCTGAGCTATCCATTTATGATCTGCTGCCCTATTTATGTAAAGATTTTTCTCAAAGGGTTTTGCATCAAGCTGAAGTTTCTGTAAAATATGAGGGTTACATCAAAAAGCAGATGGATGAGGCTAAAAGGCTTAATAAACTTGAACAAGTTAAAATCCCTGAGGATATCGACTATTCAAAAATAGTCGGGTTGAGGAGGGAGTACGTGGAGAAATTGAATAAATTCAATCCCAAGACCTTAGGTCAAGCCATGCGTATTAAGGGTATGACACCCGCTGCTATTTCACTTTTACATATATATATAAAAGGTCTTATTAAGGATGATAGATAAATATTTTAATATAACAAGCGATCAGGTGCTGCTACTTGAAGAGTTTTATAAACTACATCTCTTGTCTCCTCATAATCTCACTGCTATAAAAGATCGCCATCAATTCTATATAAAGCATTACCTCGATAGCATCTATTGTTTCAAAGATCTGCATCATGAGTTTTCTACTCTCTGTGATATAGGCAGTGGTGGAGGGTTTCCTGGCATTGTTATTGCCATCTTAATGCCCTCTAAAAATGTATTTCTCTGTGAAAGCATAAAGAAGAAATGTCAATTCCTTGAGCATGCAATTAGATATCTTTCTTTAAAAAATGTTCAGGTGATAAACGATCGCATAGAAAATATAAAAGGGGTAAATTTCGACGTATTGACAGCACGAGGTGTATCAAAAGTGCTTGATGTGCTTAAAAAAAGTTGGAATGTTTCACATGAAACATCGCTATGGATTTTATATAAGGGGGAACACTTGTTTGATGAGTTGAAGGAAGCTGAGCAGTTTGTAAAGAAACGAGGTTTGGAGGTGTGTTATGAGAGGGTTGAGTTCCCTTTTTTTAGGACTTATTGTTTTGTTAGGAGGAAAAAGTAGCGAAGCTTACGACAGCAGGGTGGTGGTAAAGGGGGATATTTTTTCAGCTAAGACGAGATATTTTGTGGGGCTGTTAGAAAAGGAGGGGCATTCTTATGCTATCAATGCTGATGTTTCAGATGGGGATGTCCTTGTTGATCTGGAGAAGGAAGAGGTTACGGTAAAGGGTAAAAAAATGAACTTTGGCTTTGGCTATGGCGATATACTAAAAGCGGTTTTAGCCGAAAGGAAAAATGATTGGGACAAAGGAGCATATCTGATAAAAAAGAACAAGGAGCTGTCTGAGGTCGTTGATGTTATTAAAAATAATAATCTCAGATATATACTATATGATGATAAAAGGAGCCTGATGGATAGTATGGAAAAGCTTAAAAAGGATAAAAAGATCGATAGGTACTATTTTCTTTTATACGGTGAAGGTAAGAGGCTTTTGGAGGATATGATACTTCCTATGACGCTATTAAAAGATAACATGAAGATATATATAATAGCATTGACTAAAAAGATATGCGATGTGCTTGCAGATCAAGACTACCTCTTGGGGTTTAGGAGAACAGAGTTGTATAGCTTTATTAGCTGCCTTGAGGTAGATGCTGAAGAGAGAAAAGAAGCTGGAAAAGTTGAAAATGATGTATATTCTGTTATAATAATTAATGGGGTTAAGAGGATGTTGGATAGAGAGATGAAGGGCTCTTTAGAGGAGAAGAATGTTTATAAAGGGGAAGAGATGTTTGGGCTTAAAGGGTATTTTTTGAATGGAGGCAAGGTGGTCCCTGTAGACCTTATAAAACAAATAGAACTTAAATAGTTGGGAGTGCTATGAAAAGGGAAGATGTGAAACAATTTAACGGTGAAGATGGAAAACCAGCATACATAATATACAAAAACAAAGTATATGATGTAACAGAAAGTAGGTTTTGGAAAAAAGGGAAGCACATGGGTAGACACAAAGCAGGTGAGGATCTCACTGATTTTATATCGATGGCTCCCCATGATGATAAAGTTCTAGAGAAGGTTAAGTTTGTATGCGAGTTGGAGGATGAGATAAAGGCTGAAGACAAAAAGGACAGACTCAGAGCTTTTTATAGGAAATATCATCCTCATCCCATTTTTATCCATTACCCAATGGGGATTCTTTATTTTGGTGCTTTTATGCTGTTTTTGTATCTGATTTTTGGCAAGGAGAGCTTTGAATTGGCATCCTATTATGCGTTGATAATAGGGGGGCTTTCGATATTCCCAGCTGTGCTATCAGGTGTTCTTAGCTGGTATATAAATTATGATATGACGCCAACAGAGATTTTTAAAAATAAAATCGTTTATTCCGTTGTTTTGGTGGTCCTGTTCATAGTAGCTACTATCCTTAGAATAAGTGTAGGCAATCTAACGGGTGGAAATATTTTATATTATATGTATGTCATAGTATATTTTCTTATGATCCCTGTGATGACATTTATAGCCTATAACGGCGGGAGGATAACATGGCCGGATTAGAGGGTATGAATAAAGCTGATAAGATAAAAGCTCTTGAAGAGATGGTCCAGATTGTTTTACTCAGGATACCAAAAGAGATTGAAGCGATGCATTTTTATTTGAAAGCAGCGGAGAAATCAACTACGGAAGAAGCTAAAAATCTGTTTCTTAGTCTGGCTCAACAGGAAAAAGGTCACGAGGCAGAACTACGACGGATATTGCAAGATCTAAAAAACGAACTGGAAATTCTTAAAAAGAACTAAGGGAAAAGAGGACATAGGTATGCATGAGGAATATGTAAATCCATTAACGGAAAGGTATGCAAGTAAAGAGATGATGGAGCTTTTTTCGCCAAAAAGAAAGTTTGCTACCTGGAGAAAGCTTTGGGTGGCATTGGCAGAGGCTGAAAGGGAGATGGGGCTTAATATAACGGAAGAACAGATTGAGGAGATGAAACAAAATATCTATAACATAGATTTTGAGTATGCAAAGGAGATGGAGAAAAGGTTTAGGCATGATGTGATGGCGCATGTTCATACCTTTGGTAAAGTATGCCCAAAAGCTATGCCGATTATCCACTTAGGTGCAACAAGTGCTTATGTTGGGGACAATACCGATCTAATACTTATGAGGGATGGGCTTGGGCTGATTAAGAAACAGATGATAAACCTAATTCGGAATTTAAGCGATTTTGCGATGAAATACAAGGATCTGCCCACACTTGGCTTTACCCACTTCCAGCCGGCTCAACTTACAACAGTGGGTAAAAGAGCTGCGCTATGGCTACAGGATTTTATACTTGATTTCGCAGATCTTGAATATGTTGAAGAAAATCTGAAGTTTAGGGGAGTTAAGGGAACAACAGGTACACAGGCATCCTTTTTGGCGCTTTTTAATGGTGATCATGAAAAGGTTAGGAAATTAGATGAAATTGTTTCAAAGAAGATGGGTTTTGAAAAGGTACTAAAGATCACTGGTCAGACATACACAAGAAAGCAGGACACACAAGTGCTAAAGGTCTTGGCAGGGATAGCGGAGTCAGCTCATAAAATGGCTACAGACATAAGACTACTGCAGAATCTAAAGGAGATAGAAGAGCCCTTTGAGAAGAATCAGATAGGATCAAGCGCCATGGCGTATAAAAGAAATCCAATGAGAAGTGAAAGGGTTTGTTCCCTCGCAAGGCTTGTTATAACCCACTCAATAAACCCGTATTTTACCCATGCAACCCAATGGTTTGAGAGGACGTTAGATGACTCAGCCAATAGGAGAATTGTGATACCCGAGTCTTTTTTAGCAGTTGATGCAATATTACAGCTTTTGATAAACATTACAGATGGCATGGTAGTCTACGAAAAGATGATTGAAAAACATGTTATGGAAGAGCTACCCTTTATGGCTACTGAAAATATCATTATGGCCTCTGTGAAAAAAGGTGCAGATAGGCAAAAGATGCATGAGGTCATAAGGCAGCATTCGATGGAAGCAGGGAGAAAGGTAAAGATGGATGGTTGTGTCAATGATCTATTGGAAAGGTTAGCCTTGGATGAGGATATCCCTTTGAACAGTGATGAAATATATAGTATTGTTAATCCGAAAGATTTTATAGGAAGAGCACCAGAACAGGTGGAGGAGTTTTTGAAAGAAGAGGTATACCCGCTGCTTGAAAAATATAAGAATATGATCGGTATCAACGTGGAGATAAAAGTTTAAAGATGATAAAGTATCTGTTGTTTATAAGCATTGGGGGGGTATTGGGGTATATTAGTAGGAGAGGGATAAATGGACACCTCCATAAGCACTTAATGAATGGGAGCATCATCATACTTCTCTTTTTTATGGGGGTGGGTATAGGGAAAGATCCAGATTTAAAAAGTAAGATAGCTGATTTTGGGATAACAGCAGGGGTAATATCCCTATTGACAGTGGTTGGTAGTACTGTTTCTGTTTACGTTATATTAAGGGTATTTAGGAGAAGAAATTGATAATGTTAATGATTTCTGCGATTGGCTTAGGGGTGTTTTTAACTCAAAACGGTATTGTACCATATCCCCTAATACACTATTCAAACGATATAACAGATTATGCTCTGTACATGCTACTATTTTTTGTGGGATTTGAAATAGGTAGGGACAAAGAATCAATGAAAAGACTTTTTACCGCTGACAGGTTTGCTTTCGTTGTCCCAATAGGTACAATTATAGGAACGTTTATTGGTGGGGTGCTAGCAGGTATTGTGTTACAGATGGAAATGAAATATGCTTTGGCTATAGCCTCTGGGTTTGGTTGGTACTCTCTTTCAGCGGTGATGATAACTAAATCCATTGGGGCTGATATGGGATCTATTGCTTTTTTAGCAAATGTTTTCAGGGAAACTATAAGTATAGTTAGTATACCGATTATTGCAAAAAGAATTAATGGTTTTGTTGCAATTGCACCTGCTGGAGCCACTTCTATGGATACGACACTACCTATAATTCAAAGATATGGTGGTGATGAGGCAGCTGTTGTGGCCTTTATACATGGATTTGTATTAAGTGCACTAGTACCAGTTTGTGTTTCATTTTTTATATAGCCTGATATAATGTAATATTAGGAGGCTATATGAAAAGAACCAAGATAGTAGCAACACTGGGACCGGTATCGTCCAATGAAGATATCATCAAAAACTTAATACTTGAAGGTGTCGACTTATTTAGACTAAATTTTTCCCATGGTGACCATGGTTCCCATCTGGAAAGTCTTGAAAAAATAAGAAGGGTTTCTGCGAAATGTGGTAGATACGTCGGGGTGCTTCAGGATCTGGGGGGGCCAAAGATAAGGCTGTTGGAAGTGGAGGAGCCATTTGAGATCCATAGCGGAGAGAGAATATTTTTTAATAAAAATATAAAAGCTTGCACAAGAGATGAACTGAATATCAATCATCCAGAAATACTGGATCAACTAAAAGTGGGTAGCAGGGTATATATAGCGGATGGTTTGGTAAGGCTCGAGATAGAGGATGTAGGGGATAGGATACTGGCTAAGGTTCTTGTGGGAGGACGCATTAGTTCCAAAAAAGGTGTAAATTTTCCCAATATAAAGTTGAACATCCCATCCATTACAGAAAAGGATAGGCAAGATGTCCTTTTTGCAATCGAGCATGGTTTGGACTATATAGCGATGTCATTTGTCAAAAGAGCTGAGGATGTCAAAGAGCTGAAAGAGTTTATTTTTTCGAAAGGTGGAAGTATCCCTGTAATTGCAAAGATAGAGAAACACGAGGCGATAGAGGATATAGATAACATAATAGATACAGCGGATGGTGTTATGGTGGCTCGTGGCGATTTGGGTGTGGAGATAGATCTGGAAAGGGTACCTGTAATTCAAAAGATGATAATAGCAAAAGCAAACGAAAAAAACAAACCTGTCATTACAGCAACACAGATGCTAAATTCTATGGTGTCACTCCCAAGACCTACAAGGGCTGAAGTATCCGATATTGCCAATGCAGTACTTGATGGAACAGATGCTGTAATGTTATCGGATGAGACTGCAGCAGGTGCCTATCCTGTGGAATCGGTGAAAGTGATGAAAAGAACCATTATAGAAACAGAAACCATATATGAATACCACAGGGCAAGAAGGGCAACTGGGGAATATGCGATCCCTTATTCAGGGACGGAATTGGCTAAAAACACTAAAATAGATAAGATTGTGGTGTTTACGAGCACTGGGGCATCTGCTATTAGAACCTCATACTTTAGGCCAAAAAGTAAAATAATAGCTAACGTAACCGATATAAATGTGGCAAGGAAACTTTCCCTTATATGGGGTATTGAGCCGAATATGTTGGTCCTTAAAAGCGATGACAGTGAAGGACTAGTTGCAGACTTTTTAGAAAAAGGGTTGGAGGATGGTATCCTACAGAAGGGTGAGAAGATCATAATTATTATGGGCTACCCAGCAGGAGTTCCAGGAACTACAAACCTTTTGAGAATATTAGAGGTTTAGATATAGAGGAAATCTTTGATATACTCCAGGATCTCTTCTGGTTCTTCCATTATCTTGATGAGCTCTAAATCTGTCTCTTTTATGAAATTAGACATGAGCATCTGATCTTTGATCCATTGTATGAGCCCACTCCAAAATTTGGAATCGACGAGAATAAGTGGGAAGGGAAGGATCTTTTTGGTTTGGATAAGGGTTAGGGCTTCGAAGAATTCGTCCATTGTGCCAAAACCGCCAGGAAAAATAACAAAAGCTTTTGCATATTTTACAAGCATTACTTTTCTCACAAAGAAATAGTTAAAAGTGATAACCTTTTTGGCATAGGGGTTTGGTTTTTGTTCGAAGGGTAACTCGATGTTTAGACCTACTGACATACCACCTGCTTCACTGGCACCCCTATTAGCTGCCTCCATGATTCCAGGGCCACCACCAGTAAGCACAGTGATCCCCTCTTTAGCTAACAATTGACCTAATTTTCTTGCTTTACGGTAATCAGGATGATCCTCTTTTATCCGGGCAGAACCGAAGATACTCACTGCTGGCTCTATCTTAGAGAGATTTTCAAAACCTTCTACAAATTCTGAAAGAATTTTAAAAACTCGCCAGGTATCACCTACTTTTAAATTATCTATTAGGTACTGGTCATTGTGCATATTGTTTTTTGAGTCATCCATATACTGTGGTCTCCTTAGAAAGATTTATTTGTCTATACTTACAATAATATAATGTGTCAATAAATGAAATTAAGAAATAGATAATAAATTTATAGATTAAAGGAAACATAGATAAGAATTGTAAATTGAAAAATAGAAAATTATTGATTTCAACGATAAAATTATTTATAAGTAGATATGAATTCTATAGATCCAGTTATACTTTTTTTTATAATTGGTTTGTTATCAGGGCTACTTAAATCAAACCTAAGATTACCATCTGCAATTTATGATTTCTTAAGTATTGTATTACTTTTATCGATAGGGATCAAAGGGGGTATAGAGCTAGCTAAAAGCAGTATAGTATCTCTTTTACCGCAAATTATTACCTCAGTTTCAGTGGGTATTTTTCTGCCTATTATAGCCTTTTTTGTTCTTTTTAAAGTATTCAAGCTAAGTAGAGCTGATTCTGCTTCTATAGCAGCACATTACGGTTCTGTTAGTGTTGGTACGTATGCTGTTGCTGTTGCATATATGATCAATAGAAATATTTTTTTTGAACAGCACATGCCATTGTTGTTAGCGATTATGGAAGTTCCAGCAATCATTATAGGAATCATCTTGGCTAAGGGCTTTAGTTACGAGGAAAACTGGAAGCAGATTCTCCATGATGTCTTTTTAGGAAAAGGGATCGTTTTATTGGTTGGAGGGATTATTATAGGCTTGGTTGCTGGAGAGCAAGGTATAGCTAATATTAAGGGGTTTTATATTGATCTTTTTAAGGGCTTTTTAACACTATTTTTATTGGAAATGGGAATACTTGCTTCGATGCAAATGAAGTCGGCTACAAAATATTTTGTCCCAATTTTGATATTTGGTATATGCATGCCTATCTTTTCAGGCGTTGTTGGGGTTTTATTGGGAGCGATTAACGGTTTATCTGTAGGTGGGACAGCGATGTTTGGTGTGCTTTGTGCGAGCGCATCTTATATAGCAGTACCAGCTGCTATGAGGATTGCATTACCTGAAGCAAATCCTACATTGTCCCTATTAGCATCTTTGGGAGTTACATTCCCTTTTAATATCATTTTAGGTATACCTATCTATTACAAGTTAGCAATATATGTAAACAATTTTATATGAGGTAACATATGCTTACACATACCAAAAAGAAATTGACAATTGTTACTGAAGCAATATTAGAGGAGATAATTATAAAAGATTTAGAATCTCTTGGTGTTAAAGGGTATACCGTGACAGATGCTCGAGGTAAAGGAAGTAGAGGGATGAGAAATGCTTCATGGGAAGCATCCAGTAACATAAAGGTTGAAGTAATTTGTGACGAGAGTCTTGTGGCTAACATATACACTTCTATGAAGGAGAAATATTATAAGAATTATGCTATGATTTTATATGTGGAAAATGTAGAAGTATGGAGGGAACATAAGTTTTAGCAAAGGACTGTGATGGAAAAGTTAAAAGATAAATTGATGAGGTCATCCCTTAAAATAGGGATCATAGCTGGTGGACAGCTTGGAAAAATGCTTATTCAAGAGGCAAGCAAGTGGGATATAGCAACGTATGTTCTTGATGCAGACCCGGAGTGTCCTGCTGGGGCACTGGCCACAAAATATATAAAAGGTAAACATACAGATTTCAAAGATGTTTATGAGTTTGGAAAAGAGGTGGATCTATTAACCTTTGAGATAGAGTCGGTGAATATAGATGCTCTTAAACAGCTGCAGCAAGAGGGGGTACAAATATCACCAAAACCTTTTATCCTTGAGATAATCCAAGACAAAGGTTTACAAAAACAGTTCTTATTTAAAAACGATATAAACACCGCATCTTTCAAGCTTTATAACGGTAGGGACGAGATTCTTGATGCCCTTAAAAAAGGGGCAATTAAGTTACCTTTTGTTCAAAAGTTGAGAAAGGGTGGATATGATGGTAAAGGTGTAATTGTTATAGAAGATGAAAGGAAGCTTAATGATGTAGTTGATGTGCCATCTGTTGTTGAAAAAAAGGTTGATATTGACAAAGAGGTTTCACTCATTATTGGTAGAAACAATTCAGGAGATATCAGATGCTACCCTGTAGTGGAGATGGTCTTTGATCCTACTGCAAATCTATTAGATAAGCTTATCAGTCCTGGAAATATTGAACAAGCTCAGGTTAGGAAGATGGAAGAGTTGGCCATGAAGATTGTAAACTCCTTGGAAGTTGAAGGGGTTCTGGCTATTGAGTTTTTCATTGATAAAAATGGTGAAGTACTGGTAAACGAGATGGCCCCCAGACCCCATAACAGTGGTCATCACACCCTCGAAAGTGTCATGACTTCCCAGTTTGAACAGCATCTAAGAGGTATCCTTGATCTACCTTTGGGTAGTACCAAGATCATAAAGCCTTCGGTGATGATAAATATCCTTGGAGAGGATGGTTACGAAGGGCCGGTAAGGTACGAGGGGTTGGAAGAGTTATTCCGGATGGAAGGTGTTAATATTCATCTTTATGGTAAGAAGATAACTAGGCCCTATAGAAAGATGGGTCATATTACTGTACTGGGTGATAGTATAGAAGAGGCGAGTTTAAAAGCTGAAGAGATAAAGAAAAAAATAAAGGTAAGATCATGATGAACTTAGTTAGTATTATCATGGGGTCTGATTCAGACCTATCTATTATGAAAGATGCAGCGGAGATACTGGATTATTTTGGGATAAAATACGAAATAGATATTGTATCTGCCCACCGAACTCCTGATAAGATGTTTGAGTTTGCAATGAATGCCCATAAACGTGGTATAAAAGTTATAATAGCAGGTGCAGGTGGAGCGGCTCATTTACCCGGAATGGTGGCAGCAATTTCTCCACTACCTGTTATTGGGGTGCCGATTAAATCTAGTAATTCCATTGATGGATGGGATTCAGTATTATCTATACTTCAAATGCCAGCAGGAGTACCAGTAGCTACAGTGGCACTAAATGGAGCTAAAAATGCAGGGATATTAGCTGCACAGATAATAGCTACCTCTGAGACATCGATATTAGAAAAGGTATCAGCCTATAAAGAGGAGCTAAAAAGACAGGTGCATGAAAAAAGTGAAAAGGTAAAAAAGAAAGCTGGTTGATATACTACAGAATGAATAAAACAGGTATAGCCAAAGTTTAGTGTTAAAAAAAATCTTGACAAGATTATTGTTGTTAACTATATTAACCCTCCACAATTAAATACGTAGTAGCGGGTGATAAGGTAGAAAGATGTTTGCTGCGCTAAATGAAAAGCTCCAAGGGGTATTTCGTAAACTCCGTGGAGAAGTAAAACTTACTGAGGATAATATCAAAGAAGCCATTAAGCAGGTTAGGTTAGCACTGCTTGAGGCCGATGTCCATTATAAAGTTGTAAAAAAATTCATAGAGAATGTCCAATCAAAAGCCATAGGTGAGATAGTATTAAAGTCTCTTACACCTGATCAAGTCTTTATAAAGCTTGTTCATGATGAACTTGTAGAGATATTAGGTGCAAAAACATCAAAGATAAATCTAAAGCCTAACCCACCCACTGTAATAATGCTCGTGGGACTTCAGGGCTCCGGTAAGACCACTACAGCAGGTAAGCTTGCAAGATACTTCCAAAAAGATGGTAGAGATGTCTTGCTGGTTGCAGATGATATATATAGACCTGCAGCCATAGATCAATTGATTGTTTTGGCTAACCAACTCAAGGTGGATGTATTTTCAGATAAAAACAGTAAAAATGCGGTGGATATTGCTGTTAGGTCGATCGAACAGGCTAAGAGATCTGCAAAAGATATTGTTGTAATAGATACAGCTGGGCGTCTGCACATCGATGAAGCGCTAATGGAGGAGCTGAAATCAATAAAAATTGCAGTGGATCCAGATGAAATCCTTTTTGTGGCAGATGCTATGATAGGGCAAGATGCCGTTAATGTGGCAAAGCAGTTCCATGAGGCATTGGGTATTACCGGGGTTGTTTTTACAAAGCTTGATGGTGATGCCAGAGGTGGAGCAGCTCTGTCTATAGTGGAAGTTACTGGTGTGCCAATAAAGTTTGTAGGTATGGGGGAAAAGCTGGATGCTTTTGAGCTCTTCCATCCGGACAGAATGGCATCCCGTATCCTGGGGATGGGGGATGTGGTAACACTTGTAGAAAAAGCTCAGGAAGCCATCGATGCTGATGAAGCAAGGGAGATGGCTAATAAAGTTGGAAAGACAGGGTTTGACTTCAACGATCTTTTACAACAGTTTAGAATGATAAAAAAGATGGGTTCCCTCGAATCGATTATGAAACTTATTCCGGGCTTTTCGGCAATGCCGGATCTGAATATAGATGAGAAACAGTTTAAAAGGATTGAGGCAATCATATTTTCTATGACACCGGAGGAGCGAAAAAAGGCAAGTATAATCAATGGAAGTAGAAAAAAACGTATAGCTAAGGGGAGCGGTACCTCTGTAAACGATGTAAACAAACTCATTATGCAATTAGATCAGATGAATAAAATGTTGAAAAAATTTAAAAATAAATTTGGTGGAATGAATAAGCTTGACAAAAGGATGTTCAAGAATATGTTCCCACCAATGCGTTAAAAGGAGGTGTTTAAGTGGCTACAAAGATCAGATTACTCAGAATGGGGCGTAAAAAAAGACCTTTTTATAGGATCGTGGTGGCTGATAGTAGAGCAAAAAGGGATGGTAGTTTTGTAGATATAGTTGGATATTACAACCCCTTACCTGATCCAGCAGAGGTAAAGATCGATGAAGAAAAAGCGTTAAAGTGGCTAAAAACCGGTGCTATCCCTACAGATACTGTGAGAAGCCTTTTTTCAAAAGCCGGCATAATCAAAAAATTTGTAGAACAATAAGAGAAAACAGATAATGGAGGTGCCAGATGAAACAGTTAGTAGAATTCATAGTTAAGTCTCTTGTGGATAAGCCTGATCAGGTTCAGGTTAGAGAAGTTGATGGTGAGAAGACCACGGTTATTGAATTGAGAGTGGATCCTGCAGACCTTGGGAAAGTAATAGGTAAGCAGGGAAGAACTGCAAGATCAATTAGAACAATTTTAGGTGCTGCAGGAATCAAAAAGGGTAAAAGGGTAGTTCTTGAAATCCTTGAATAAATCAGGAGCCCGAAAGGGCTCTTTTTTGACGAAAAGATGAAGTTTATCAGGATAGGTTATATTAAAGGTACTCATGGGCTTGATGGTGAAATGAAGATTGTGATGAATACTGACAATATAGATCTAATTGATAAATTGGACTATCTTATGTTGGGCAAGGAACGGAAGGTGCTTTTTTCTGATGAAATAGAATATCTCGAACCTCAGAAAGATATGTATCTTGTCAAATTAAAGACGTTAAATGATATAGATGCTGCCTCTAAATATAAAGGTTTTGAAGTTCTAATACCTGAATCTGTGCTGCCGAATGAGGCTGAGGATGAAGTCTATTGGTTTAAGATAGATGGGGCAAAAGTTGTTGACCAAAAGGGGGCTGAAATTGGCATTTTATGTGATTACATAGAGTCAGGTAGTGTTGATGTGTTTCGAATTAAAGCAGGGGATGGTAAATTCTACCTCATATCTAACAATAAAGATCATGTAATCAGTATCAATGTGGAACAAAAGGTTGTAGTGATAAATGAAGATGGGCTCGTGGATGAAGATCTATAACGTGGTCACTATTTTTCCGGAAATGATGGATAGTATTTTTAAATATGGGGTTCTCTCTAAAGGGATCGAATCCGGTCTATTTAGGGTAAACTCCATCAATTTAAGGGATTATACCGAAGATAGACATAAGACTGTGGATGACTATCAGTATGGTGGTGGACATGGTCTTGTTATGAAACCGGAGCCCATTTACAAGGCACTTATGGATATAAAATCAAAATATTCAAACACAAGGGTGATTTTTTTGGATCCAAGGGGAGAGCGTTTTACCCAGAAGACAGCAGAGCGTTTAAACAGCTATGAAAATATTACATTTGTATGTGGTAGATATGAAGGGATTGATGATAGGGTTAGACAGCTTATGGCTGATGAGATGATCTCGGTGGGGGACTTTATTCTCACAGGCGGTGAGTTGGCGGCTGCAGTGATTATAGATGCGGTTGCAAGACTGATTCCGGAAGTGCTGGGAGATGAAAATTCACCCCATGAGGAATCGTTTACCACAGGGCTTTTAGAATACCCCCATTACACGAGACCTGCAGAGTTTATGGGGATGAAGGTTCCAGATGTTCTTATTTCTGGGAACCATGAAGAGATTAGGAAATGGCGCCTGACAGAATCTATAAAAACTACTTTACAAAATCGCCCAGATATGATATTTAAAAAATCTTTCTCTAGGGAAGAAGAGCAGATATTGTGGTCCCTTACTAGGGGGTCGAAGAGAAGACTCGATATTTATGTGGCTCTCATGCACTATCCCATGAGAGATAAGGAAGGGAATGTGGTTACCACATCGATCACCAACATGGATCTACATGACATCTCCAGATCCTGTAGGACCTTTGGTGCTAAGAACTACTATGTGGTAAATCCTTTGCCTGCTCAGAGGGAGATTGCCCAGAGAGTGGTAAAGCACTGGGTGAAAGGGTATGGTGCAGAGTATAATGAGAATAGAAAAGAGGCATTTGAATATACTATAATCACAGATAGCCTTACTTCTGTTATAAAGGATATAGAGGAAAAAGAGGGTAGTAGACCAACGATTATAGCGACAACGGCAAGGTATCAGGAGAAGGCTATAAAATTGGAAAAGCTCAAAGAGATAGCAGATAACCCCATTTTGATCCTTTTTGGGACAGGTTGGGGGTTTACAAAAGATGTGTTGGAGTTTGCAGATTATGTATTTGAGCCGATATATGGTGCCGGTGATTTTAACCATCTGTCGGTGAGAAGTGCTGTGGCTATATATTTGGATAGAATAAATAGATCGTTTCAGGAGGATATATTATGAAAAATAAGCTTATCGAAGCTGTTGAAGCTGAGGTAAAAACAAAAGAGATACCAACTTTTAGAGTTGGGGATACAGTGGTGGTAAATTTTAGAATTGTTGAAGGTAACAAAGAGAGGGTTCAGCCATATAAAGGGCTTGTGATTGCTATTCATAGAAATGGTGCCTCCTCTACATTTACTGTTAGAAAAGTAGTTGGTGATGTTGGCGTGGAGAGGATTTTTCCCCTTTATTCCCCACGGATAGAAAGTATAGAGGTGGAAAGAAGTGGTAAAGTTAGAAGAGCCAAGCTTTACTATATGAGGAAGCTAAGGGGCAAGGCTACGAGATTAAAAGAGAGAAGAAAAGGTTTTTAATATTGACAAAAAATGTATTTAAATAATATAAAATTTAGAATTAAAGAGGTAGGATAATGAAAACTACATGGATTAAAGAAAATGCACCTAAACAGTGGTATGAGGTAGATGCCACAGGTAAAGTTTTAGGCAGGTTAGCATCCGAAATAGCTATGATCCTCATGGGCAAAAGAAAGGCTATTTATACACCTTTCATAGACTCAGGGGACTTTGTTATAGTAACCAATGCGAGTAAAATTAGGGTTAGTGGTAATAAGCTAAAAGATAAGAAATACTATTGGCATTCCGGGTATTTTGGTGGTATTAAAGAGAGAACTTTGGAGAAGATGCTTCAGGAGAAGCCAGAAGAGGTTATATACCTTGCAGTAAAAAGGATGCTACCTAAGACGAGATTGGGCAGACATATGCTTAAAAAGCTAAAAGTTTATAATTCAGCAGAGCATCCTCACGCAGCCCAAAAGCCCATCAAGATAGAGATTTAAGGAGGAAGTTGATGTCAAACTATTTTTATGGAACAGGAAGAAGGAAGACTTCTGTAGCAAGGGTTTTTATAAAGCAGGGTTCTGGTAACATTTCTGTAAACGGAAAAAGTCTTGAGGACTATTTTGAAAGACCGGTTTTAAGGCAGATAGTTTTACAACCTATTGAAACATTGGGTGCTACAGGTAAGTATGATATATTTGTGACAGTGGCTGGTGGTGGGAAAACCGGTCAAGCTGGTGCCATAAGGCATGGCCTTGCAAGAGCTCTTGTGCAACTTGATCCAAATAATAGAAAGCCATTGAAGATTCAGGGCTTCCTTACTCGAGATCCGAGAATGGTGGAAAGGAAGAAGATGGGGAAACCAAAAGCAAGAAGGGATTCCCAGTTTTCAAAGCGTTAATAGTTATAGAGATATATTACAGCGGGGTTATACCCCGCATTTTTATTCTTTGATAATCCTAAGGGCTTCTTTAAATTCGTCTGTTCCGCCTTTTTCAAGTAGCTGGAAAATAACAGTTTCCGTGTTTGTGATGATAGCGCCTGCGTTTTCTAAATATCTCAGGGCATTTTTCCAATTATATTTTTTTGTGGAGAGTACGGCATCTGAGACAATAAAAACTTTGTAATCGGAATCCAATAGATCCAAAGCGGTTTGAAGTACACAGACATGGGATTCCATACCGCTGATGATCACGTTAGGATTGTCGGTGTTGAAATAATCGAAAAATCCCTCTTGTCTAACTGCAGAGAAATAGATCTTTTCAAAGTATCGATTTCCTAAGATATCGGTAATCTCTTTTACTGTATTACCGAGCCCATTTGTATAGTGTTGGGTGATAAAATAGGGGAGATTTAAAAGTTTTGCTATTTTGGCAAGCTTGATAATATTGCGCAGTTTTTCATGGTATATAAGACTATCCATGGCTGGGACTAACTTTTCTTGAATATCAATAAATAACAATGAGCTGTTGTTTAATTTTGGGAAAAACATCAGTGTTTACCTCCAAATTTTAAAAAGATCTGCTTTAATCTTTTTTGGTCATAAGGTTTTGGTAAGAAGTCAAAAAAACCATATTCAGGATAATGTTCCATTAAATCGCTATCGGTATAGCCGCTCATGACAACAGCTTTTACATCTGGGTCTATGGTCTTAATCTTTTCCAAAGCATATTTTGCACCTTTCCCAAGAGGAACTGTAATGTCAAGGAAAATAAGGTCAAACTTATTCTGATGTTTTAATGCATCTAAATAAAGCTCATAAGCCTCATCACCATTTTCTGCTATTGCAACTTTACATCCGAAAGCTATCAATAAAAGCTCCAAAGAGTCTCTGACGAAATACTCGTCATCCATAATCAATACGTTATAGTTAAAGGTAACATCTGTTATATTATTTTTGTCAAATTGGGGTGTGGGACACTTATCGCTTGAAGGTAGATAAATGGTAAACGTAGTACCTACACCCTCTTGAGTATCGATTGATATAAGACCGTTGTGCTTTTCTATGATCGATTTCGTAATATAAAGTCCAAGACCACTGCCGGTTTCTTTTGTGGTAAAAAAGGGTTGAAACACTTTATCCAAGTACTTTTGTGGGATACCTGGGCCATTATCCTTTAATACTATTTTTACAAATGGTATGTTGGTGGAATAGAGGGGTTCTAAAGAGATCGATACATCAAGGGTACCACCTTCAGGCATTGCCTGTTTCGCGTTTAATAAAAGGTTGTGGAAGACTTGTGCTATGAGGTTCTGATCCCCTTTAACATAACAGTACTGTTGGGATTTTGAAATATTGAAAAAAATGGTAGTACCACTTAAAACGAATCGGGCAGTTTCTGATATGAGGCTGTAGATATCGATGTCTTGTAAGGCGATATGTTCTCCCCCTTTAGATAATACAAGTAGACGGTTTGAAAGAAATTTGCCCCTTTCACACAGAGTAATAATCTGATCAGCAAACTCCTGTATCTGGGGATTTTGATCGAAGGTCAATCTTGCCACTAACATATAGTTATTTATTGCTGAGAGTATATTGTTAAAATCGTGTGCTATTCCACCTGCAACCAGACCTATTGTTTCAATCTGCTGTTTTCTTATCATCTCCTTCTTAAATTTTTCTTTGTCGGTATCATCCCTGAAGATTAAAACACCCCCTTTGACCTCATCCCCTACAATTATGGGAGCAGCTGAGTCTGATATAATCCGTTTATCACCATTTTTTGTTTTAAGGCTTGTATTATTGGAGATTTCAATGATGGTTCTATTTTGTAAAGCTTTTAGTAAGGGGTTTTCTACAGGTTGATTGGTAACCTCATTGTGTATTACAAAGATCTCGGATATATGTTTACCGATTACCTCAGAAAATGAATAGCCTGTGATAGCTTCTGCTGCCTTATTAAATAATTCGATGTTGCCACTTTCATCTGTAACAATTACACCATCACCTATGCTCATGATAGTTATATATAGTTCATCACGAAGGGACTTTATTGTATTAAATGAATTTACAAGATTTAAAGCAACGGTTCTTAGTTCATTGTCAGGAAATTTTGATATATCAAGAACTGTATCGGATGTAGAAGCAGAATTGGAAAAATCTTTAAGAGCTACTATGGGCTTGGATATATAACTGGATAGGTATTTAGCAATTAAAAATAGTAGAATAAGATATATGGTTATGATAAAGCCCACTTGGATATAAATCCTATTTAAATCAGCATTGATCACTTTAGATGAGATATTTATTCCAAAGATCAGATCGTTATCTCTTACTAAGTACACATAGTTAATATCTTTTTCATCTTTTTCATTCGGGAAAGGGAAAAGTCCATAGACGATACGCTCTTTGTTTTTAAAGAACTCTAACTCGGCTATGGAGATATTTTTCAAATAGATGGTGGGGTTTGTATGAAAAATTATTCTACCATCCATTTCTGCGATAAAAAAATTTTGACCATCCATTTGAAAATAGATATTTTCAAATAGTTTTCTAATGGAGTATCGATATATGACTGTCTGACCATTTGGTAAGAGGTGGGAGAAGTATATGAGTATATCGTTATCTATTATTTGAAATTTATCATTAGGAATATTGAGCTTTTCCCCTTTTTTAATGTAGTAGAACCTTGATTCACCATCTAAAATAACATTATCGCTATTTACTATGTAGATATCATAAAGTTCTTTTATCTTGAATATAAAATATTTTATATCATCCTGTAAGTGACCATATTTGAGTAACGTATTGATAAGTCTTTGGGGTATTCTACTTTTTGCAAAATCGATCTGACTTCTTAGATCTTTGTTAACCTGTGAAATCTGGTTGTATGATATATTGTTGTACTGTTCGTAGATATTGTTTTGCATTAAAAGTATGAATAAAATAGCTATAAAAAGAAGCGGGATTATGCTGTAAAAGAGCAGCTTTTTAAAAATATCTGTTGTTATCTTCATCATTTTATCACTCTATCAGCATAAGAATAGTATAGTTTGTTAAAAGGCATTTTTAATTTTGAAATAGCAGTTTCGTTTATGTATAGCTCCATATAATTGGGTAGTTGTATAGGCAGATACTTAGGATTGATCCCCTTTAATAGAAGATCGAGGTAATATGATGCCTGAATCCCGTCGTTATAAAAGGATTGGGAATATGCGATGGTTGCACCTTTTTTTACAAGATAAGTGTCAATAGCCATTATCGGTACTGCATACTTTTCAGCTAATTTTTTGATTTGTTCAAAATGTCTTACTGAGAAAGCGGAGGGTGCCATGAAGATACCGGTGGATGATGGATCTTCTATATGATATCTTGAAAAGATTTCTTTGTTATAGATAGGTGATAATATTACTTCTAAACCCAATTGTTGGGCAAAGGGAGTATACTCATTTAAATGTTTTTCCAAAAAAGTTTCTTCAAGTCCATAGAAAATGATGATCGTTTTAATGTTTGGAAAAGCATCTTTAAAAATCTGGATCCTTTTTTTATATGTTACAAAAGCAGCTCTTGATGGTCCGACAAAATTTGTGCCGGAGAGTTTTTTATCAAGGGATAATTTGCTTTCTATAGGGGAAGCAATCTGGTTATAAACAACAAAAAAATCAAACTTGCTGTTGTATTCTTTTATCTTGTGTGTTAGAGGGGTGGTTGTAGAGTAGATGATCTTTATACCTTTTTCGTGAAACCTTTTTAGTGTTGGTTCTACGAGGTTTAGATCACCATTTATATTAACGATATCAAAATCCACATGGTTGTGTCCAGTTTTTTTCAAGCCATCTTGAAGACCTAAAAAACTTTCTCTAAATTCTTCCGAGAAAAGTAAAACACCTACTAAATGGCGCTTGGAGTCGGAATTAGAGGTAGTCTGACTTAAGACTAAAATGATAACAACAGATAAGAGAAATACGCTGAGTAGTAAAACCCTTTTTTTATTTAAAGAAATATATTTCATATAGTAATTTTAACAGAGAATCGCTTTTTGTCAAATTTAATTTGAGTTCTTTTTTACTTGACTTATGTTTGGTTATAATATATATACCTTCAATTTTTATGAAAATCAGAGTGGTGTTAGCTGGAAAAGTAAAGGATATCAATTATCAACGGATAATTGAAGAGTATGAGGCAAGGATAAGATTATTTTATAATTTCGAATTAGTAGAATTAAGGGTTAGAGAAGATACTACATTAAAGGATAAAGATACAGTTAAGATGTTGGATATAGGCAGGGAGTTTTACAGAGTAGGATTAGATCCTTCTGGAGCTATGATGACTTCGGAGATGTTTGCTGAATCGTTAAAGGAAATGTTGAATAAGTGTAAAAATGTGGTATTTTATATAGGTGGGGCGTATGGGCTTGGAAAAGATTTCACTTCCAAATGTGATAGGTTGATATCTCTGTCTAAGATGACATTTGCCCATAGGATTGCCCTTGTGGTCTTGATGGAGCAGATCTATAGGGCATTTACTATAATAAACAATCACCCCTACCATAAATAGGAGGATTTTATGGATAAGAACTTTTTAGAGGCTCAAAAAGAGGTTTTGTTAAAGATGAGGGAGGAATTAAGAGAAAAGCTTAAAGAGAAATATGCAGAAGCCATGTCCATAGGAACAGAGGAGGGGCAGGATTCTGCAGATGAAGCATACAACCTTTATAACAAAAATATTATGTTAGGTAGAGTTGAGACTGATGCTTTAAAGTTAACACTGGTGGAACAGGCACTTAAAAGGATAGAGGAGGGTACGTACGGGGTATGCATAGAATGTGGTTGTGACATCGAGGAGAAACGTCTGAAGTATGTGCCCTTTGCGAGATATTGTGTCGATTGTAAATCTGAGCTCGAGAAAAAAGGTCTTGTAAAGATGTGAATATGAGAAAAGTGGTATTATTAGTCCTTGATGGTTGGGGGTATAGAGAAGAAACTGATCACAATGCTGTTTTACTTTCTAAACCTGAAAACTTTTTAACTTTATGGAGCACCTGCCCCAAGTTACTCATAAATGCCAGTGAAGAGTTTGTTGGGTTGCCTGCTGGACAGATGGGTAATTCAGAGGTGGGGCATACGAATATCGGTGCAGGAAGAGTTGTTTACCAGGATCTTGTTAGGATTAAAAAGGCTATTGATACAAGAGAGATTAATAAAAATGGATCATTAAATACCTTTTTTGAACAGGTTAAAAAAAACAATGGAAATATACATTTCTTTGGCTTGGTAAGTGATGGTGGAGTACATAGCCATATCGATCATTTAAAAGGGTTAATAGAGCTTACAAAAGAGGCTGGCATCAAAAATAGTTATATTCATGCTTTCATGGATGGAAGGGATACTCCACCAAATAGTGGGCGAGGTTATCTTGGCGATTTGATAGAGTTTTTAAATGAAATAGATTATGGAACTATAGCAACGGTAATAGGTAGATATTATGCAATGGATAGAGACAAAAGATGGGAAAGGGTGGAAAAAGCTTACAAAGCTATAGTTTATGGGGAAGGTGAAAATTTCAATTCCCCTATTGAGGCCTGTGAATACTCTTATAGTCAAGGCATAACTGATGAGTTTATCATCCCAAAGGTCATAGGTACATTTGATGGAATAAAAGATGGTGACGGAATATTTTTCTTCAATTTTAGAGCTGATAGAGCAAGGGAACTAACCAGAGCATTTATAGATAAGAGCTTTAATTTTTTTGAGGTTAAAAGGTTTGATAATCTGCCCTTTATTACAATGACGGAGTACGATGCTACCTTTAATGTCCCGTTTATTTTTGCCCCTGAAGAGTTGACAAATACTTTAGGGGAATACCTAAGCAATTTAGGGTTAACCCAGCTTAGGATTGCTGAGACGGAGAAATATGCCCACGTAACATTTTTCTTTAATGGCGGTAGAGAAGTGGAGTTCCAAGGGGAAACGAGGATCCTCGTGCCATCTCCTAAAGATGTTCCCACGTACGATTTAAAGCCAGAGATGAGTGTGGAAAAGGTTGTGGATGAATTTGTTGATGCATGGTCTAAAAATAGATTTCATTTTACCGTGATGAACTTTGCAAACCCTGATATGGTGGGTCATACCGGTGTTGAAGAGGCCGCTATAAAAGCCTGTAAAAAAGTAGATGAACAGCTGGGTAGAGTTGTTGAGTTTGCAAAGAAGAATGATATTGTGCTTATTGTAACTGCAGATCATGGCAATAGCGAAGAGATGTGGGATTACAAAAATAATCAGCCCCATACGGCACATACAACTAACTTAGTGCCTTTTATTATCTATAACTACGACTGCTCCTTAAAGGGGATATTTGATGGGAAATTGGCTGATATTGCCCCTACAGTCCTACATATAATGGGGCTCGATATCCCAGTAGAGATGACTGGCAATATTTTGATAGATAAAAAGTATTGAAAAAAAAAATTATTTTATTTATTATAATCCTAAAAACTTTAGGAGTTGTGATGAAAGAGAGGGTATTAGAGTTGAAGAAAAAAGTAATAGAGTGGGAAGATATCTATGAACTGCTTGATGTTGATGATAGGCAGCTTCTTAAGGAAATGAAAGATGAGATAAAAATGCTCTCAGAATATTTAACCCCTGAAGAGAAGAGATGGATAGATCACAATATCTCCTATTGGTACACCAGGTATCTTGAGGTGGAGGTAAACACTCGAATAAGATTATCAGAGGGGTAGGGTATATTTTGTAGTCTTTTGGTGTTTAAGTCCGTAGTTTATCTTTTGTATAAGTTTGAAAACCCTTTTTACCTCTTCTTTTGTATACAGTAAATCCTTAGAGTTGTCTATTATGAAGTCAGCAAACTTTGCCTTTTCTTCGAAGCTCATCTGGGATTGGATGATTTTTTTTGCAAGATCAGGTGCTATGTTATCCCTTTGGATAACTCTCTTAAGCTGTGTTTGTTCATCTGAGTAAATTAGTATTACGGCATCAAACCTTTTATAGGTACCTTTTTCGATTATCAGAGCTGCTTGGGTGATGATTAGGTCTTTATCGTTTTTAGATTTGAACTCTGAAATGAGTTTTTTCTCATATTCAAGTATTTTTGGGTGTACGATAGATTCGAGTTTGAATCTTAGGGGTTCGTTGTTAAACACGAGCTCTTTAAGCTTTTTTCTATCTATCTCATGGTCCTTGTCTAAGATTGATGCCCCAAAAAAATTTACAATGTCTTGGTAAGCGGAACCTGTTTTATTCATCACGATCTTGCTTATCTCATCGGCATCGATGATAAAGCACCCCAGCTCTTTGAAGAAATTTGCAACGGTGCTTTTACCAGATGCTATCCCTCCTGTAAGACCCAAATACCTGATCCTTTTCATTTTAAACCGTAGATCTTATGGATTACATGTATCTTTTCTTCAAGGGTACATGTGGATAATAATACGCATATCTCATCCGGCTTGAAGGCTCTACATACCTCTGGACGATTTTCATAATTACCACACCTGCCGTCTGATAGAAGGTACCTGCACGGTTCACCTGCTGGCTTATTCAGAGTGGAGATTTCATAAGCTATACAGCAGGCACCACAAATATGGCATTTGATTTCATTGTTTGACATAGTTTCTGAGTATACCTATACCCTCTATTTCCACCTCAATTGTATCACCAACATTCATAGGTCCTACCCCAGAGGGGGTACCTGTAGCCACTATATCACCTGGAAGCAATGTCATTATATTGCTGATAAAGCTTATGATTTGAAAAGGGTCAAAAACCATATCTTTAGTATTGCCATTCTGTTTTAGTACACCATTTAACCTACTTGACACCCTAAGGTTTGATGGGTCGAGTTCTGTTTCTATTACCGGACCTATGGGGCAGAAGGTGTCGAAGGATTTGGCTCTTGTGAATTTATTTTCCTTTTTTTGAATATCCCTAGCTGTCACATCGTTTACACAAGTATAACCTAAAATATACTCTTTTGCCTGTTCAGGGGTTACTGCTTTGCATTTTTTACCTATCACTACACCTAACTCAGCCTCGAAGTGAACCTCTTTGGAAGAGTTTGGATAAACAATAGTCTCCTCGGGTCCTATAATAGCGGTGGATGGTTTTAAAAAGATCAGGGGCTCCTCAGGGACTTCATTACCCAATTCTTTGGCATGTTCTGCATAGTTTCGACCTACACAGACGACTTTTGAAGGTAATATAGGTGGCAAAAGGTTTACTTCAGATATTTTATATTCTTTGTCAGTTATTGTGTATCCAGTAAAAAAAGAACCTATGATCTCCTTAATTACATCATTTTGAACAAGACCTTTTTTTTCTTCTTTCCCAGAAAGGAATCTGCAAAGTTTCATGAAAACCTCCTTTTACTGTTTGGTATCTAAAAACATCTCCGGGGTAAGACCTACTCTTAAAGCACCCCAATGTTTGCCATGTATGTATATGGGCATGGATAGGTCTGCAATGATTTCACCGGTATCCCTTAGATAGACCTGAAGGAGAAATTTCTTTTCGTTTCTGGCTGCTTTAAGGCCTGTTGCATCGTTGAACATACGTTTGTCTCTGCTATTGAAGAGATCTGTATGGTAATCGCCAGTCGGTTTTTTGGAATACTTACTACAATGGGTTGGGGCATAACCGTTTGTATCCACAGCAAGAGCAAAGATCGATCCAGGAAGTTCTGACATTAGCCTATCATAGATAAATTGTACTTCTGTTTCAAAATATTTATCGTAATCTGTTTTATATTTTTGGGGGTTTGTGTCTGGAATCTTTTTGTAGTTTTTATCAAAGATGTTTATGCCTCTATCGGCGATCTTTTTTATGGCATTTTCAATCTCAGATTTTGCTGATTCAACCTTAGCTAAAATAGTTTCAAACATACCAGATCCGGTTTTAAATCTTGTTACAAGTTCCTGCATATTCTGGGTCTGTTCTGATAGGATTAGTGAATATTCTGTGGAGTTCTTAGCGTTTTTCAATGTCTCTTCGCTGAGGTGGCTTACTTCTTGAATGCTTGAATTGATATTACTGTTTGTGGAGGAAAGCTCCTCTATGGCTGAGGCCATAGATATGAGCTGTTCACCTATCTTTTCGAAATCTTTTATGAAAAGATTGAATTTGCTTGAGGTATCATCGACCACATTTTTAGTGTTAATTACGTTTTCATATATGGCTTCAGTTTCCTCTTTGGTTTCATTTACATTTTTTATCATGATCTTTATACTATTATTTATATCTTGTGCAGCATTCTTTACTTTTTCAGCTAATTTTCTTACTTCATCGGCAACAACAGCAAAGCCTCTGCCATGTTCCCCTGCTCTTGCTGCTTCTATGGCTGCGTTGAGGGCCAAAAGGTTGGTTTGATCAGAAATGTCGGAGATAAGGTTTATTACCTCCATGATCTTTTGGGAATTTTCAGCTAACATATTGGTGGTTGATACAAAATTCGATATCTTTTGGTTTATCTGATCCACACTGTGGATGATAGCCTCCATCTGCTCTTTCGAGTGTCGTGCAAATATCAGGTTTTTATTGGTGGCATCTGATATGTTATTTGTGTTGTGGGAGATTTCATGAAGTGCTACGTTACTTTCGTTACTGGCTATGACGATGTTGTGGGCAAGTTCATTTTGCCTTTTTGCAGCTTCTGTTGTTACTTCAAGATTTTTTCTTACCTTTGCAGCTTCTGTGGCTACAAAGATAGTGGCTTCCCTAATTTTAGACATCATGTTTCTGAATTTTCCTAAGAAACAGTTAAAGCTTTCAGCAAGTGTTTTGAATTCGTCATAGGTGGTGGTCTTTAATTCTTTGGATAGATCCCCTTCACCGGTGCAGGCATCGTTGAAAAAAAAGACAAGCTGCTTTACTGGAGTTACGATGAGGTGCCTTAAAAAAAGTATGACGAAAATTCCTGCAGCTATTGACAGAAAAACAAGTATTGTAAAGAAGGTATATGCTAAGTCCACATCCTTTAAAATAGTAGCAATTTTCTCGGGAGGAAGGTTGAGGGCATCCAATTTTTCTCGTAATCTATTGGCAAAACCAAAAAAAACTATAATAGACATCGCTTGAAAAAAGGCAAATACCATCACATTGCCAACGAGCTTTCTTGTTAATGTATAGAAAAATTTTCTTTCCAAATAAATATATAGTTTTTTGAATAATTCCATGGAAGCCTCCTGAAGATCTTTTTCATGTATTTATCGACAATATACAGAATTTATTTAGCAAAATCAAGAAATTTCAGCCAGAAAAAAACAATGTTTAAAAATTAAAATATATTGATTTAATATTATTTTAGGAGGGTAATTTTTCTACCTTCTATGGTGATTAGTTTCTCATCTTTGAGCTTTTTGAGCATTCTTGAAAAAGCTTCGGGTGTTGCCCCAAGAAGGATGGCGAGATCCCCTTTTTTTATCGGTAATACGATCTCATTACTCTTTTTAAGCTCAGATAGGTTTTGAATATATTTTAGAAAGCGTGTGGATAGATCTGTAAGGGTTAAATTTTCTAACATATTAATTAGATATTTTATCCTTTGGGACAGGGAACCTATGAGTTTCATTGCAAAGTGGGGGTGTTCTTTTATCAGTAGCTCTATTTTTTTGGAATCGATGGCCAGTGCAGAACAGTTTTCTATTGCAAGAGAGGTCACAGGGTATCTATTTTTTAGAAAAAAAAGGATTTCTGCAAAAATCTCACCGCTTTTGACAAAATGAATTATCGCTTCTTTACCCTCATCATTGGTCTTATAGAGTTTAACAAGACCTGATATCAAAAAGTAAACATTGGTCCCCTCTTCACCTTCTACAAAGAATAACTCCCCTTTAGATTTGTGTACGAGATTTGAGGCTGATTCAAGCATTTTACAGAGATCAGGATCATAACCCCCTAAAAAAGCATTACAGAAGATATTTATGGCATTTTGTAAGTTCATGGGGAAAAATATAATGCTTTTTGATCTAAGTCAAATACTTTTAAGATTAAAAAAGTATTATTAGATGTATAAAAAACGATAAAAAGGAGGAACTGTTATGAGTATGTTTTGTTATCAATGTTCAGAGGCGGCAAAAGGTGTTGGATGTACTGTAAAAGGTGTATGTGGCAAAGATGATAAGGTGGCTGCATTGCAGGATATGTTGGTGTATAACCTAAAAGGTCTTGCTTATTGGACTAAAAAGGGAAGAGAAGTAGGTGTATTTCTGGAAGAGGCTGATCTGTTTTTACTCGAAGGGCTTTTTGCTACAATTACAAATGTTAATTTTGATGCTGAGAGGTTTGTGGATTATAACAATAAAGCGATCAAGCTAAGGGATATGGTTCGTGAGATGGCTGTTAGTAAGGGGATAAATCCCCATACTCCTTATGATGTTGCAAATTGGAAACCACTCGGTACGGAAGATGATTATCTGGCTAAAGCAGCAGCAGCTTCTATTCTGAGTGAAGAGCATGAGGATATAAGATCGTTAAAGGAGCTTTTGATTTATGGGGTTAAAGGTATTGCAGCTTATGCTGACCATGCCTATGTATTAAAGTTCAAATCTGAAGAGATTTTTAGGTTTACTGAAGATGCACTCGTTGAGACATTAAGAAAAGATATTAGTGTCGAAGAGCTAATAGGGCTAGTGCTCAAGGCTGGTGAGATTGCAGTAAAAACTATGGAGTTGTTGGATAGAGCAAATACTACCAAATATGGCAAGCCTGAGATAACGAAGGTTTATACTGGTCTGGTTGATGGGCCTGCAATTCTTGTATCTGGACATGATCTTTTGGATCTGGAGGAGCTACTTAAACAGACGGAACATTCTGGTGTAAATATTTATACCCACGGAGAGATGCTGCCTGCTCATGCGTACCCAGAGTTTAAAAAGTATAAACATCTCAAAGGTAATTATGGGACAGCTTGGTTTAATCAAAGGGAGGAGTTTGATGAGTTCAACGGTGCGATACTCTTTACAACTAACTGTATTGTACCACCCAAAGAGAGCTACAAAGATAGGGTTTTCACCACAGGTCTGGTGGGTTGGCCCGGCATAAAACATATACCAAATGCTACTAACGGAGGGATGAAGGACTTTAGTGAGGTGATAGCTAAGGCTAAAGAGTGTGGTGGTGTAAAGGCCAAGGTGGGTAAATATATCACCATAGGTTTTGCCCATGATCAGGTGATGGCTCTTGCAGATAAGGTTTTAGATGCGGTACGTTCAGGTGCTATAAAAAGGTTTGTTGTGATGGCAGGTTGCGATGGAAGGTTTAAAGAGAGGGAATATTACACGGAGGTAGCGAAAAATTTGCCAAAGGATACTGTAATATTGACTGCTGGTTGTGCAAAATACCGTTATAATATGTTGGATTTAGGTGATATAGGTGGCATTCCGAGGGTGCTCGATGCTGGTCAGTGTAATGATTCTTATTCCCTTGCATACGTGGCTCTGAAATTAAAAGAGGTTTTGGGACTCGATGATATTAATAAGCTACCTATCTCCTACGATATAGCTTGGTATGAACAAAAAGCTGTATGTGTTTTGTTGGCACTTTTGTATTTGGGTGTCAAAGGGATTAGGTTAGGACCAGTACTCCCTGCATTTTTATCCCCCAATGTGGCTAAAATCCTTGTGGAACACTTTGATATCAAGCCGATATCTGGAGTCCAAGAGGATATTGAAGCTATGATGATGGGCAGATAGTCATAATGGACAGGATAAAACATCCTGTCCTTCTGTCCTTTTGTTCCTGTATATTGACTGAGGTATTATTTATTCACAACATGTTACGTTTGCAAAACATGTCTATTACTGTCTAAGATCGAAAAAATCTATAAAATATAATCAAAAATCAAAATCTATGCAAAAAAGCTGTGTAGGTTTTAAAATTTATCTTTAGTATATTGTTTTGAGTAACCATTAAGGTTAGAGAAATATTGAAAATATTCAATTATTGCAATATGTTACTTTTTTCTATTGACAATTATAAAAATCTATAATATATGGCGTCAGAAATAAAACGGGGGTTTATATGAGAATCAAAAAGCTTATGTGTGCAAACCGTGGTGAGATAGCGATAAGGGTGTTCCGTGCATGTACAGAGCTGGGGATAAGAACGGTTGCCATATATTCGGATGAAGATAGATATTCTCTACATAGATATAAAGCAGATGAAGCTTATTTGGTAGGTAAGGGGTTGGATCCGATTGCTGCATATATGAATATAGAAGAGCTTGTAGACTTAGCCAAAAAGCATCATATAGATGCCATTCATCCTGGTTATGGCTTTTTGGCTGAGTCCTACGAGTTTGCTGAGGCCTGTCAAAAAAATGGGATCATATTTGTTGGGCCTGATCCAAATACTATGAAGATATTTGGAGACAAGAAGCTTGCTAAAGATCTTGCAAAAGAGTGTAAAGTGCCAGTGATTGAAGGATCTGAAGGGGTTGTGGGTGATTTAGCTGAGGCTGAGAAGATTGCAGAAAAGATTGGATACCCAGTTTTATTAAAAGCTACAGCTGGTGGTGGTGGCAGGGGGATTAGGATATGTAAAAATAAGAAGGAACTCGAAGAGAATTTTGAATCAGCCATGAGAGAGGCTATAAAAGCCTTTGGCAAGGGTGATATTATCATAGAAAAGTATATAGAAAACCCCAAGCATATTGAAATTCAGTTGCTAGGTGATAAGCATGGAAATATGGTTCATCTGTATGAGAGGGACTGTTCCATTCAAAGAAGACATCAAAAACTTATAGAGATTGCACCATCCCTGAATATCCCTTATGAGACTCTGAAAAGGTTATATGATGATTCGGTACGATTAGGTAAAGCTTCAGGGCTTTTTTGTGCAGCTACAGCTGAGTTTTTGGTGGATAGTAAGGGTAATCACTATTTTCTTGAGGTCAATCCGAGAATACAGGTGGAGCACACCGTTACTGAGTTGATAACTGGGATAGATATTGTTCAGGCCCAGATTCTGGTTTCTGAAGGTAAACAGTTGAGTGACAAAGAGATAGGTATTACATCCCAGGATAGTATCTACAAACACGGGTATGCGATACAGTGCAGGGTCACTACGGAGGATCCAGAAAACAATTTTCTTCCTGATACGGGTGAAATAGAGGCTTATAGGATAGCTACAGGGTTTGGTATAAGATTAGATGCAGGTAACGGCTTTGCAGGTGCTAAGATTACACCCCATTACGATTCTTTACTCGTAAAGGTATGTAGTTGGGCTACCACATTTGAGCAGGCGGCTAAGAAGATGAACAGGGCTTTAAGTGAGTTCAGGATCAGGGGTGTGAAGACCAATATACCTTTTTTGCAAAACGTCATAACTAACAAGGATTTTTTAAGTGGGAATTTCCATACAAACTTTATAGACGACAATCCAGAACTGCTGAAGTTTCCTAAGCCTCAGGATAGGGCAACCAAAGTATTAAAGTTTCTGGCAAACAATATTGTAAACAACCCATCTGGAGTGAAACTTAGTGAAAACACTGTGCTACCTCCTATCAGAGTACCTGTGATAAAATTCGGAGAGCATGTCCCAACAGGGACCAAAGATCTACTCAATCGGCATGGGGTAGAAGGGGTGATCGATCATATAAAGAAAAGTAAAGAGGTGCTCTTTACTGATACCACTATGAGGGATGCCCATCAGTCTCTACTTGCCACAAGGCTAAGAACAAAGGATATGCTGGCCATAGCTGATGCTTATGCTCATCACATGAGTGGATTATTCTCTTTGGAGATGTGGGGTGGAGCAACCTTTGATGTATCTTATAGATTTTTGAAAGAGTCACCGTGGGAAAGATTAAGGTTGTTAAGGGGAAAGATCCCCAATATCCTCTTTCAGATGCTTCTTAGAGGTTCTAATGCTGTGGGGTATACCAACTATCCTGATAATGTTATCAAGGAGTTTATAAGGCTTTCTGTAAAAAATGGTATAGATGTTTTCAGAATATTTGACTGTTTTAACTGGATCGACCAGATGCTTCTCGCCATAGAGGAGGTCAAGAAGAATGACAGGATTGCTGAAGCTGCTATATGCTACACCGGAGATATTTTGGATCCAAAAAGGGTAAAATATAGCCTTAAATATTATGTGAATCTGGCAAAAGAGCTTGCAAACGCAGGCACAGATATCATAGGGATAAAAGATATGGCTGGGCTTTTGAAGCCTTATGCTGCAAAGGTTCTTGTGAAAGCTATAAAAGAGGAGACAGGTCTTCCCCTTCATTTTCATACCCATGATACAAGTGGTAATGGTGAGGCATCGGTTCTTATGGCAATAGAGGCTGGTGCTGATATTGTGGATTGTGCCATCTCTTCCATGAGTGGCTTGACCAGTCAGCCCAATCTTAATTCTATACTTTATGCCATAGAGTCTACGGAGAGAAGATCCTCCATAGATAAACAGTGGGCCCAGAATATTTCCGACTACTTTGAGAGGGTCAGAAGGTATTACTTCCCCTTTGAAAGTGGATTAAAATCAGCAACTGCTGAGGTCTATGAGCATGAGATCCCCGGAGGTCAGTATTCAAACCTTGTGGTACAGGTAGAGGCTACTGGATTATTGGATAGATGGGAAGATGTAAGGAAGATGTATGCAAAAGTCAATAAAGAGTTAGGTGACATAGTGAAGGTTACGCCATCATCAAAAGTTGTAGGTGATCTGGCCATATTTTTGGTGAGAAATAATCTGGATATATCAGATTTGTATGAAAAGGGGGGGCAGCTATCACTACCGGAGTCTGTTATATCGTTTTTCAAAGGGATGTTAGGTCAACCCTACGGTGGCTTCCCAGAAAAGCTACAGCAGATTGTTTTAAGGGGGGAGAAACCCCTTAAAGGGCGTCCAGGGGAGCTTTTACCACCCTTCGACTTTCAGAAGGCAAAAGAAGATCTCGAAAAGGAGTTTGGCAGGCCTTTCAGCGAGGAGGCTGTAGTTAGTTATGCCCTTTATCCACAAGTATTTAAAGATTATATAAACTTTGTGAATGAATATGGTGATGGGATGGTATTTGATACAAAGGATTATTTCTATCCCCTAAAGAAAGAGGAGGAGATTGAGGTCAATATAGAGGAAGGGAAAACCCTTATCATAAAGTATTTAGGTGTTAGTGAGCCTGATGAAAAAGGATTTAGAAAGGTGTACTTCGAGTTTAATGGTCAGGCACGGACAGTAAGGATCAAAGATGAAAAGCTCTCAGATTATATAAAATCAAATAAGAAAGGTGATTTGAATAATCCAAAGGATGTTTGTGCCTCTATGCCCGGGAAGATCACCAAGATCAACGTGAAAAAGGGTGATAAGGTCAAAAAAGGTGATCTACTTGTGATCACTGAGGCTATGAAGATGGAGACTAAGATTGTAGCTAACACCGATGGAGTAGTAGAAGAAATTTATCTAAATCAAGGAGATAAGATAGAAGCCGGTGACCTTTTAATAAAGATCGCTTGACTTCCATAAACACAGCTGCCCGTCACCCCCGGGCAGCCCCCCCTTTTTTTAGATTCTAAACTTTAACGTGTCAGCTTTTTTGTTGTCAGGGCAGGCATCTATGCAATCACCACAGTTATGACAGAGGAAGTTATTACCTTCTTTCATAGGGTTTAATATCATAGGGCAAGCAGCTACACAACTTAGGCAATTACTGCATAGGTCTTTTACTTTAGCTATCCTTAACCCTTTGCTAAATTTGAAAACGGATAAAAAAATTCCCTGGGGACAAAAGAACCGACACCAAAATCTGAAGTAAAAAAGTTCCAATATTAAAAGGACTAAAATAAAAAAGGCTTCAAATGTTATATAATGGAACTTTACGAGCACCAAAGCTTGGGAGGAAATAATACCGGGAGCGGAGATTAGGTTTAATAGTGGGATACCTGCAATACCAGAAAGAAAGATAAATAATAGTAAAAGGAGAAATCTATAAGTATTTGTTTTGTGGGGTAAGGAGGGGTGATATTTTGGTTTATCATATTTAAAGCCTAACTTTATTTTAAGAGCATCAAGTATTTCTACGATAAAATAGTAAGGACACATCCAACTACACCAAACTCTCCCCAACACGAGCATCATCAAAAGTGGTAACAGTACGGAAACAAGCATGGTAACAGTAACTGTTTTAGATGATATTATTGCCTGCAGAATTGCAAGGGGATCAGCTATTGCTATATCCCCTATATCGATGGAATAAAAGGTCCCTTTTATGAAATAGATTTCAAAGATATTCAAAACAGGGACAATAAACATCCCTAAAAAAATGATTAACTGGACAATTCTTCTATATTTTCTGAGCATTTTTACCAGCCTTCAATTTTTTCCTGAACTTTAAAATTGTTTTTAAATTTAGGTTTGTCCTCACCCTGAATCGATTGTTTTCTTTGCAGGAGCTTATCACCTTTTAAATAATCTTTTGATAACTCATCTGATTTTTGAAAAGTTATCTTTGATCGCTGATAATAAAAGCCAGCTGTATCTTTATTACCCATGCCTGTAGGGATTATGTTTACAGATTTTGGCTCAGTGGGACACTTCTCTACACATATACCACAGCCTACACATTTATCTGTGATAACGGGTAATATATATTTTTCCATGACAATGGCTTTGTCCTGAAAAGGGCAAACATTGTAGCAGGTGGAACATATTTGAGCTTTGCCTGTGTTTATTAGACCTTCTTCCTCTTTGAGATAAAGATAGTTTAAACAGCGGTTTTGGTCGATATGGGCAATACCTATTTTTACCTTTTCAGCGTCCACAAGGGTGTTATCTAAAGCACCTGTTGGACAAACCGATGGGCATTTCATACACAAGTAGCAGGCCCTCTCCTTTGCAAATATATAAGGGGTCCCTATCTGCATCTTTTCAAACAGGTCTGCTCTTTTTATGGAATCATAGGGGCATACTTCTATACATCTTGCACATCTTATACATAGCTCCATAAACCTTTTTTCTTCTACTGCACCGGGAGGTCTTAATCTATTTACCTGAAAAAAGCCTTTAAAAGGGTTGTTGTTTAACAGATTTTGGAAAAATTTTCTAATATTCACTTAGCTTATCCCTTTCCTTTCGTTGTTCACTTTTAGAAAACCCCTTTAGACTCATGTCGGTAGGGATACCTTGATGGATCTTATCTATTTCATCTTCGAAGTTGAAATAGTGATGTGAGATCTGGATGATCTTTGGATGCTCTTGGAGCTTCTTGCAGAGAGCCTGCAAGGCAGCATCTGTTTCCTCTTCTATAACAATAATAATGCTGTTTTTTTCTTCTGATGCTGCATAAACTTTTATTTGAGGGTATTCCAGTAAAAAATCTGATACCTCTTTAAGACTTCCTTCTATACAAGCAACTACACTACCAGAAATAATCATGCTACCTCCTAAAAGAGATGGGGGCTGATAAGCCCCCTTATACTAAGCAAATGGTTCGTTTACGTCTGAAATGTTGTATTTGTCTTTAAGTTTTATAGGTCCTGATATACGCTTGATCCTCACAGCTGCGACTTTGTACTCTGGTTCGAAGGAGCCTGGGTCGATTGCATCGTTGCAAACAAAATTGACCATTCTATCCTTGTGTTGATCATGCATTGGGATAAAAAGTATACCCGGCAGCGATTTTTGGGTAACAAGGGCTGGTAGGATTACTTTACCCCTTTTGCTTTCTACTTCCACCATGTCACCGTTTGTTATGGAATACTTTTTAGCATCCTCAGGATGAATTTCCACATAGGCATAGGGATGTGCGCGGGCTATCTCAGGGATTCTATTTGTCATTGTACCTGTGTGCCACTGCTCAATTACACGACCGGTGGTGAGGAAGAATGGATAATCTTTATCTGGATTTTCCGCTGCTTCTTTATAGGGACGCAGGAAGATATTTGCCTTACCCTCATTTTTAGCATCCATATAGAAATAGATCTTTGCATCCGCAGGGATCTTCTTATCAAATTTTTCTAAAAAGCCCTTGTGTTCGAACATGGGGTCAAGACCTTTTACATACCTTCTCACTGTTCCTGGATGATTTGGGTATGGGCATGGCCATTGTATTCCGGCTTTAGATGCCTTTAATCTCTCATAGGAGACACCAGCAAAGGTGTGGTCTGTATCTTTTGTTACCCTTGTGTAGTCTTCCCAAGCCATAACACAGGCTTTTTCTATGTCATCCATATTCCATGGGATTAGCTTTTCAAGACCCATCCTCTTTGCGATCTGGGCTGCAATCCAGAGGTCTGGTTTGGCTTCACCTGGTGGGTTTAAAGATTTTTCTGTGTGTTGGCTTCTTCTTTCAGAACATCCATAAACACCACCTTTTTCATATAAAAATGCTGCTGGCAATATTACATCTGCAAACTGAGTGGTTCTTGTGGGGAATATGTCGATAACCACAAGGAAGGCGTCCTTCATGTTTTTATGATATTTATGGGCATTTGGTAAAGATTGGGCTGGATTTGTGGTGCATACAAGCATAGCTTTTATTGGCTTTGTGCTATCGTTTTCTGCTCCGAGGCTTTCAAACATTTTGATAGTATGGAAACCTGGTTTTGGATCTATAGTGCCCTCGGGAAGTCCCCACTCTTTTTCCACATGGGCACGCCACTTGGCATTTGTAACAGGCTTTGTACCCGGCAAAAGATGGCATAAGGCACCAGTTTCTCTTACTCCACCACAGGCGTTTGGTTGACCAGTCAAAGAGAAGGGTTCAGCACCGGGATAGCCTATCTGTCCGGTAATAAGGTGTAGGTTGTGCACCAAATTGTTTGCCCAAACACCCCTTGTCCTCTGGTTAAGTCCCATACACCATAGGGACATTGTGGGCCCGCTTTTGGCGAAAAGCTCCGCTGCTTTTTTAATGTTTTCAGCGGGACATCTTGTTGTCTTTTCCACAGCTTCAGGAGTGAACTGTTCCAAAAATTTTACATAATGATCGAAATCGTATACCTTTTCACCATCTGTTATCCGGGTATTTGTATCTATAAACTTTTTGTCATGCCACCCATTTTTGATGATCTCCAATGCCATGGCATGGAATATTGCAAGGTCAGTTCCAGGGTCTACTGGTAGCCATAGATCAGCGATCTTTGATGTATTTGTTTTGCGGGGCTCACATACGATAACTTTTACCGAAGGATCGGACATTTTGCGCTTCATAATCCTTCTAAAGATAATAGGATGTGCTTCGCTGGTGTTGGAACCAACAATGAAGAAGCATTTGGCATGCTCTATATCTTCATAACTACCAATCGGTTCATCTGATCCGTAAGTGGTGATATATCCTGCAACCGCACTTGCCATACACAGTCTTGGGTTACCTTCCACCATGTTGCTACGGAAACCACCTTTCCAGAGCTTGTTAAAGGTATAGGTTTCTTCAGTGGTTGCCTGCCCAGAGCCATAGTAGGCAACAGAATCTTTACCATATTTTTCGTGGAAGTATTTAAATTTGTTTGCCACGAGGTTCAAAGCTTCATCCCAGCTGACCCTTTTGAACTTGCCATCTGCTTGCTTGATCATTGGGTATTTTAATCTGTCTGGATGCTCGATTACTTTATAAACAAGAGCACCTTTTACACACAAGAATCCGAAGTTAGTTTTGGCTTCGGGGTTGCCTTTTATGGCTACAGCTTTTCCACCTTTTATGCCAAGGTAGATACCACAACCGGTCCCACAAAATCTACATACCCCTTTAACCCATTTGTCTACCTCTGCGTCTTTTGCGTTGACAGTTTTTGGCAAACTGATTCCTGCAGCTGCTGCTGTAGCTGCCGCCGCACTAAGCTTTATAAATTCTCTTCTTGTTAACATCTATGACCTCCAAAATTAATTATTTGTTTAACTTATGGGCATTAAAGGTATGAGCCGGATGACATGTAATGCAGGGGATATTCTTTTTGGTGAGGCTTTCAAATTGTGTTGAGTGACATTTTACACAGACAGCATTTTCTGGTACTTTTTTGAAAGTTGTCTCTTCACCGTGACAGACCTCACATTTGACTAAACCCAGTCCATGACCACTTTTCTCCCATTGCTGGTATTGAACAGTGCCGACATGACACGATTCACAATTTTGATTCCCCATAGGGATGGGATGTTTGCCTGCTGGCTTGGCTTTAGTTTTACTAAAAACTGGAGTTGTAGCAAGTATTGCCATAATAGACAATAAAATTACAAACTTAAAAAACTTCATAAACACCTCCATACTTTTCTTGTGTTATTATTATATGAAATATTGTAAGTATGGGTTAAATGTTGCAAATTTTATGTAAATTTTGTAAAGAATATGTTTGTAAAATATGTTGCTCGTAAACTAACAAAAATGTAGACAATGTTATATTTTTGTGCTAATAAAAAATTGTATACAGTATACCGAGGCAGTGGAAAAATTTTGATGGAGTAGCAGTTATGGCAAAAGTATACTTTGGGTTTTGGAAAGGGAATTTGATAGATAACAGAGCTAAGTTGCCAGAAGAGTGGACTGAATCGCCTTTTAAGATCGATGATAAATTTAATGGGAAACCACTTAAGGCATTTGTAAATTGGGATGGATTTTTGGTGTTTGATAAAGAAGCGGATATATTGAAAACCCTTGCTGACTATATGTATGAGATAAGCAGTTATGGCTGCTGTGGAAGGTGTTTCCCAGGAAGAACGGGTACGAGGATCATCGCAGAAGAGCTTATGAAGCTTAGGGAGGACAGGTCAAACTCTGCACCCTTAGAGCTCATCAAAGATATGTGTTTATCTATAAACAAGGCTGCGAAGTGTACTGTTGCGCCCACTGCGGTTATCCCAGTTATCGGTTTTATAGATCATTTTGCTGATGAGATAGGTAGAAATGTTAACAAAACATATAAATATGTAAGACATCTGACTGCTCCATGCACTGCAGGTTGTCCTGCCAATGTGAAGATACCAGAGTTTATTGAGGCTATAAAGGATTATAGATTTGATGAGGCTCTTGCCATTATTAGGGAAACAATGCCTTTGCCGGGTGTTTGTGGTAGGGTTTGTCCCCACCCCTGTGAGAAAAACTGTCGAAGGGGCCTAATAGATGATCCGGTAAATATAATGGTTTTAAAAAGAACACCATGGGATTATGAGTACTACCATCATAAAGAACCGAAGATCCCTGTGTATAGAGAAAAAACAGATAAAAGGATCTGTATCGTTGGAGCTGGGCCAGCTGGTCTTACGGCTGCCTATTACCTTGCTCAGCTTGGTCATAGTATAAAGATCTTTGATATGTTGCCCGAGCCGGGGGGGATGGTGGCAGTGGGTATCCCTGATTACAGACAGCCAAGAGAGCTTTTAAGAAGAGAAGTGGAGATAATTCAGTCGTTGGGTGTGGAGATACAGTATAACACAAAATTAGGCAGGGATATCTTCCTGGATGACCTAAAAAAAGAGTACGATGCAATTCTGATTGCTATTGGTGCTTTTAAAAGTAGAGAGATGGGGGTTGAGGGGGAAGATGCTGGATATGACGGCGTAATGAGCAGTGGTATAGACTTTTTGCAGGATTTTTCCTTAAAGAAACCAGTGAAAATTGGTAAAAGGGTAGTGGTTGTAGGTGGTGGTAATACAGCAATAGACTGCGTAAGGACTGCGCTTAGATTAGGTTGTACTGATGTTAATCTTGTGTATAGAAGATCGAGGGCTGAGATGCCTGCTGAGGATTATGAGGTGGCGGATGCTGAGGCGGAAGGTGTTAAATTCCACTTTTTAATAAACCCAATTAAAATAATAGCTGAAAACGGGAAGGTTGTTGGGATGGAATGCTTGAGGATGCAGCTGGGTGAGCCAGATGAATCTGGTAGAAGAAAGCCTGAGCCTGTTCCAGGTTCTAATTTTGTGATCGAATGCGATACGATAATACCAGCTATCGGCCAGTATCCTGATCTGAGCTTTTTAAAGGAGAGCGACGGGATCAAGGTTACCAAGTGGAATACTATTAGTGTAAAAGAAGATCTGTATATGACAGATGTGCCGGGGATCTTTTCGGCAGGTGATTGTGAGTGGGGGCCAAATACTGTTGTAAAGGCTATAGGTGCAGGTAGATGGGCTGCGATAATGATGGATAGGTACCTTATGGAAGGGGATGTATATCTGACTGATGAAGAGAAACTGCAGTTGACCCTTTATAAAAACAAGGTATTTGATAAAACTGAAAAGGTTTGTGAAACCCCTACCATACATAGGGTTCATCAGGAAAAGTTGGATGTGCAGTATAGGCTGAAAAATTTTGAAGAGATAGAAAAACCTTATACGGAGAAACAGGCATACTTAGAATCTACAAGGTGCTTGCGATGTATGAGAATGGCAATGGTAAGTTTAGGTGAATAAATATTTAAGAGGTAAGCTATGCCAGAAGTGATAATCAATGGAAATAGTTATAGGTTCGAAGAGGGAGAGACCATTCTTGATATAGCAAAAAGAAATGATATTCAAATACCTGTAATGTGTTACCTCGAACACATTACCCCAACAGGGGCCTGTAGATTGTGCCTTGTTGAGGTGGAGGGGTATTCGAAACCGATGGCTGCTTGCGTTACCTATGCGGTGGATGGAATGAAGGTACTTACTGATACTGAGGAAGTGAGAAAACAAAGAAATAGAATGATGGAGTTTATTCTAATAAAACATCCCCTCGATTGTCCGGTATGTGATAAAGCTGGTGAATGTATGCTTCAGGATACGGCTTACAGCTTTGGCATCAGAGAGGAATCTGTGAAATCCCAGAAACCAAACAAGCCTGTTTTTGATTGGAGTATGATAGTTCATGATGCAAACCTATGTATACTTTGTGAAAGATGTGTCAAAGTCTGCCATGAAATAACTGGGAACAGTGCCCTGAAGATAGAGGATAGAGGGTTTAATAATATCATTGTTCCAGTTAAGGGTGAAACCTTAAATTGCGATTTTTGTGGATTGTGCGTGGATTTTTGTCCTGTAGGTGCTCTGCTGGACAAGCCTTACAAACATAGTGTTCGCAGTTGGGATCTTGAAAAGATAAAAAGTGTTTGTGTGATGTGCCCATTGGGGTGTAATGTGGAATACGATGTGAAGGAGGATGAGGTCTACAGGGCGAGGTCAACATGTGATACCTTTATATGTGCGTTGGGCAGATACACCTACAAACATCCGGATAACCCTGCGAGGATAACTTACCCTTCAGAAAACAGTGGAGGGTTTAAACAGATTGCGTTAGAGGATCTTATACAAAAAGTGGCTACCAACATCAGATCTGCTGTAAACAATTATAAAAGCGATTCAATAGCGTTGCTTTTGGGTAGTAGATTGCCAACAGAGGCTATTTTTGCGTACAAGCGTTTTGCTGAAAAAAATGGGTTCAGGGTTTTATCAGATGTGGATTTTGAGGCAAACGGTTATTATGAGCTATACTATAAAAAGTTTGGTTCATTTGCCAGCAAAGGCGGTATAAGTGAGATAAAGAATTCTGATCTTATATTTGTAATAGGATCAGATCTTTCTACTGAGGCTTTGGGGATCAAGTGGAATATCATGAATGCAGTGATAAAAAACAACTCTAGACTTGTTACCATAGGCCTTAAACGTTACGAATATGATTTCTTTACTGATGCCTCACTGCTTGCAGATTATGGTAACTTTGCAAGTATATTCGAACAAATTAAAAATGGCTCAGATCAGATTTCAAAGGATATCTTAGAATATATAGCTAAAGCAAATAGGGTGACCATTATTGTAGGCAATGAATATATAAATGCTGAGACCCAGCTCGAATCTGTGTTTGCCTTTGCTGATTTTATTGGTCAGGAGAAGTTACACTGTTTTATAAATGTAAGCGACAAAACAAATATAAACGCCATATTTAAAGCTGGGCTTGGGACAAAAAGATCTGAAACAGCTAAGTTTTTGACAGATCTTGAGGATGATAAGATAAAGGTTATTATATCTGCAGCATTTTATCCCTACAACACCTTTGGAACATATAAGCGATTAGCAAAATCGATTTCAAAAGCTGAGCTAATAGCAGTGGATATGTACGAGAATGACTTTACTAAAAATGCTAAATACTTTATCCCTGTGGCTTCGTCTTTAGAAGCTGAGTATAGCTACCTGACGTTGGATGGAAGATTAGTAAAGACTAAACAGGTATTAAATCGTAGGGGAGCATCGTTAACGGACGTTGAGTTTGTGGGTATGTTGTCTAAAGCATTTGATGATAACATTCCTACTAGTGGTGCCCTTTATTTTGACAGCTTTGTATCTGGTAAAAATGGTATCCCTGCAATAACCTTCGAAGAGATCGATGGCACCATTAGGATAACCGAAGATCTCCAGTATAACATAACTTCATATACCTACAACGAACCACCTAAGGGGACAAAAGAGGTGTATGTCAACTCTAAATATCACAATGGGATACTTACAAAATATGCTGCAGTAAAGTGTGAAGATGAGTTATGTAAGAGAGATTATTATTTTGAGCCGTCAGCACAGATCATATCCGGGCCGGATGCCTGTTATGCTGGTAGCTGTAGTATTAGTACTTCGGTTGCTAAAGGGGTTGTTTTAATTCCAAAAGTGTGATATGGCCGGGGCTTTACCCGGCCTTTTGATAGATAAAGGGCTGTACATTTGAAGTTGATTTTTTTTGTTTCGCGTCATATAATTTACCCATGTTTACATTAAGAAGTAGACTTATTTTTTTGATGGTATTTTTGTATATTTTAGTTGCTATAGTTTTGTTTATCATCAGCCAGCAGTCCCAGAAAGCGATAATAAACGAGATAAATGATAACATAGAGGATTTGACAAAAGCTATACAACTGAGTGTCCAAAATTTAACATCAGAAAATCTCGATACCCAAAATCAGGTGGAAGAGTTGGTGAAAAAGTTTAGGAAAAAGGGGGTCAGTGAGGTTTCGATTCTTTCTGATACAAAGGAGATCATAGCTAGTTCTAATCCTACGAAGATTGGAAAAACTGTAAACAAGGCCCTCCAGACTGATTTCCTTATAAAGGCAGAACTTGGTTCTAAATCTGAGAGTGATAAAATAAAGGAGATCAGTTTGCCCATCGTCATTGGAGATGAAAAGTATGGGTATGTTAATGTGGTACTTCATTTGGATACTTTCACAACAATCCAGCAGAGGCACTTTTATCTGAGGCTCATTACGACGATGGGGATCTTCATATTTGGTACGGTACTGATTGTTTTTTTGACATCCCAATACTTAAAACCTATAGATAAACTTGTTGAAGCCACAGCAAGAGTCTCCAGAGGTGAGCTTGTCCCTATCGATGATAAAAAACTTTCAACAATCCCTGAGATGAGAATACTGATTGATAATTTTAATGATATGATAATCAAGTTAAAGGAGCGAATTGAGTTGGAGAAGCAGTTGGAGGAGATGTCCCACATGTACAAAGTAGGTCAGCTATCTTCAGCAATTGCCCATGAGGTGAAAAACCCACTCAACTTCATAAATCTTGCGGTTAATCAGGTAAAAGATGAGTTAAATGAAAAAAAAGTTGATGAAAATCTTGTCAAGATGCTGACTATGGTAGAAGATGAAGTGAAAAGGATTTCCGATCTGATGGTAAACTTTTTAGAATATGGCAGACCTATAGTGCTCAATATGCAAAAAAACAGTATATATGAGATACTAAAGAACCTGAGCAAAATTGTACATCTTAGGCTTGTTGATGCACATATTGATCTTGAGATAAAAATGAGCGAGGATATCCAAGTAATATGCGATAAGGATAAGCTATTGGGATGTTTTATTAATTTAGTACTAAACTCTATCGAGTCTATTGGGAAAAATGGGCGGATCATTTTCGATATCTATAAAGATGACAGAAATGTAATTATAGCTGTGATGGACAACGGAAAAGGTGTTCCAGAAAATATCAAACATAGAATTTTTGAGCCTTACATCTCTTCTAAAGCCACGGGAATGGGGTTGGGTCTGGCATTTACTAAAAGGATAATTGAAGAACATGGGGGAAGGATCTATTTAGATGATAGCTATGAGACGGGAGCAAAGTTTATAATAGAGTTGCCTTATGAATAGGATATTGATAGTAGATGATGAACCGAAACAACGGGAAATACTTACGTATATATTAAGTAGAGAAGGTTTTAATGTTTTTTCTGCTGCCGATGTTGATAGCGGATTGAAAATCTTAGATACGGAAGATATAGATCTAGTTGTGACCGATCTACTCTTGCCTGAAAGAAGCGGGGTGGATCTCCTTGACGAAATAACTGCCAAATATCCTGAGACTACAGTGATCATCATCACCGGACATGGGACAGTTGATTCAGCAGTAGCTTGTATGAAAAAAGGGGCCTTTGATTACATTCAAAAACCCCTTAGTAAAGAGAATGTACTTTTAACTATTAAAAAGGGGTTGGAGAGGACAGCCCTTTTGAAAGAGAGAAAATATCTGTATAGTCAGTTAAAAAGTAAAGAACAGTTTGCAGATTTTGTTGGAGAACACCCCCTTTTCAAGCAGGTACTAAATGCGATTTTAAAGATTGCACCGCTGGATGCAAATGTATTGATCACGGGTGAAAGTGGTACCGGTAAGGATATTGCAGCTCAGTATATCCATAGGCTTAGCAGTAGGAAAGATAAACCTTTTGTTCCAGTTAACTGTGCGGCGATCCCCGAATCCCTTATAGAAAGTGAGCTTTTTGGGTATGAAAGAGGAGCTTTTACCGGCGCTGTTGGGAAAAAGAAGGGTATTTTTGAGGCTGCTGAAGGTGGTACTATCTTTTTGGATGAGGTTTCAGAGATATCTACAATGGTGCAGGCCAAGCTTTTAAGATTGATCCAAAACAAAGAGATCCTACCCCTCGGAAGCAATAACCCAATCAAGATAGATGTCAGGATCATCGCTGCCACAAATAAAAATCTTGAGGAGGAGGTAAGGAAAGGTAATTTTAGACAAGATCTTTTTTATAGATTGAATGTCTTTAACATCAAGATGCCATCGCTTAGGGAGAGAATCAGTGACATTCCGCTACTTGTCAATCATTTTCTACACAAGTTTAAATACCTTTCCAACAATTATGAGAAATTTTTTAGTAAGAACGCTATAAAGACCTTATTGGACTATCCATGGTATGGGAATATTAGAGAACTGGAGTCGTTTATCCAAAAGGTGATCATTATGTCTGAGGGGCAGGAGATAAATGAGAAAGAGGTAAAAGAACTGCTTCAAATGGAAAATGGAGTAGAGCCAACTAAGGATGCTATAGATATGGGGAAAAGCCTTGAGCAGATAGAAAAAGAATTGATTGAAAATGCCTTAAAAGAATCGGGAGGGAATATCACAAAGGCAGCAAAGAGACTTGGACTGTCTTTTAGAACACTTCAGTACAGAATAGGCAAGTATGGTATAAACACCAAAAACTATTATACTAAATAGTATAGTAGGTACACCAAATGGTGTAGAATAGTTTGTGTCTTTGTCGTAATGCGTTGATGAATAATGGGTGTCAGATGTGGCATGTTTCTTGCTCTAATATATTAGCTTTTAAAAACACTATAATAAAATGGAGGAACCATTATGAAAAAGTTACTTTCAGTTGTTCTTGCAACACTTGTTTTTGCTTCTCTTGCAGTAGCTAGTGAGCCAGCTAAGCAGGCTGCTCCTGCTAAAGCTGAGAAGAAAGCTGAAGCTAAGGCTGAGCCAAAAGCAGAAGCTAAAGCTGAGCCAAAGGCTGAGGCTAAAGCCGCTGATAACGCTGCTAAGAAGCCAGCTAAGAAAGCTCCTGCTAAGAAAGAAGCTAAACCAGCTGACAACGCTCCTAAGAAAAAGTAAATTTTATAAAGGGGGGTGTAACCCCCCTTTTTTTATTCCTGTTCGAGGGTGAATACCATATTGACTTTTATTGTGATCGTTAGCTCCCCGTGGGGTGGGAAAACTATGGTGGAAAGTCTGCTTTTTACGAAATGTTCAAGGGCAGTAGAGCCTTGTTTTCGAAGGGTTTTTATGGATCTTACTTTACCAGAGCCCTCTATCTCTATTTGAAAAAGATACTCCCCTTCTAAGCCAGTTTGCTCTAAGTAATCTTTGATATTTAGTTTTTCTCTTAACATCATAAGAAACTCCTGATGGTAGCTGTCTCTATCAAAGCTGTATGTAGTGGTAGGTATCTTTTTGGAGTTGATACCTTGTGGGTTGGAATTTTGGTTACTTTGGGGTGTGTTGTCTTGAACAGTATTTGTGCCGTTATTATTATGTTCTGCTGTGGGGTCTATTTTTTTTAGGTCTACTACGTAAAACTTCAAACTGGGTCTATTAGGGGATTTTTCAATGTTGATAGGAATTGTGAAAATTATGATATGTATGGATAATGAAAGAAGAAAAGTTAGAAAAGTCATATTTTTTTTCATATTAAAGTGTTAACAATTATTATAAGGGTTTGCAAGAGGAATTTAGCGGAATAGGAGCGAGGGGGATTGAACCCCTGACCCTTGCGACGTCAACGCAATGCTCTCCCACTGAGCTACGCTCCTTTACATATATATTACATAAATCACAAACAATTTTTTGTCAACTGTATTGCAAAAAAATAAAGGGTAGTTATAATATAATATATAAAAAAGGAGGTTTTATGCACAAAAAGAGTATAGAGCTTTTGAATAAAGCTATTGCAGAAGAGATGACAGCACTACAACAGTATATGTATTTCCACTTCCATTGCGATGATAAGGGGTTGGACCTTTTATCTACGATGTTTAGACAAAATGCTATTCAGGAGATGATCCATGTGGAGAGGTTTGCAGAGAGGATCCTGTTTTTAAAAGGTGAAGTGGAGATGAAGGCATCCCAAGAGGTACAAAAGATTACTGATCCAGAAGAGATGCTAAAGATGGCACGAAAGCTTGAAGAGGACGCCATAGCACTGTATAACAGATTTGCCAATGAATGTGCTCAAAATGGAGATGCAATGACAAAACAACTTTTCGAATCGGTAATAGCGGATGAGGAAAGGCATTACGATGATTTTGACAAGGAAGCTGAAAATGTAGAGATATATGGTAAGGAATATCTTGCTCTACAATCTATGGAAAGAGCTAAAAAAAGAAGTACCGCAAAACCAACATTAAATGAGTAAAGGGTCATTAGTGACCCTTTTTCTATATAGATATGGCTGGTAGAAAAAGTATTAAGGTATACTGCACTGCAAAGGAATTTGATCGAAACAAGCTTTTCACTTATCTTAATTCCCGATATAAATCTTTTGTGATAAAAGATGCTGTTATTGTAGAACTTTTGGATCATTCTACTGTAATTGTTTTTAGTTATGGCGTAACAGTTTTTTGGGGGGTAGATTTTGATACACAAAAATCACTACTTGATGAGATTGCAGAATTTGAGATCGATAGTTTCAGCAAGCCTATAGTAGAGGATTTCAGTTTTGTTGTGGATGAGGGTCAGCAGAAGACAAAGGTAACTAAGGATGTTTTCATACTCCATGAAGATTCCCAGTTGATCAAACTTGCCATCTCTTATGCACTTTCCCAGTCAACAGAGCTATACTCCTTTGAGGAGTCAGCCCTTGATATAATTAAGAGGAATGATTACATAGTAAAAGAGCTCTTAAGTAGAGGTAAAGTAAGTCTAAGCCAAAAAGATATTTCAAAGGAAAGGGGAAGAATTTTCAAAGAGATCTCCCAAATATATTTGAGCTACGGATTTTTGGATGTACCTGAGTTTTTTTGGGAGTATCCAGAGCTGGAGCCTATCTATCAGACCACCGCGAACTATTTGGATATAAGGCCAAGAATAGAAGTGCTCAATAAAAAGCTCGCAATAATCCAAGATCTTTTGAATATGCTTGCTGATGAGCAAAAACATAATCACTCTGCATTCCTTGAGATGGTGATTATTATTCTTATAGCGATAGATATCATCATAAGTTTGATTAAATGGTGATATTTTTATGCTTAAGTAAAGTTTTACAATGTCTTTAAGGATATCGTTGTTTGTGT
>JAOAHS010000012.1 GCA_026415135.1 Calditerrivibrio sp.
ATCATTTTTTATTGCAGTAGTCAACATTTTTTTATACCAAAAGGATATAATATTTACAAACATAATCTCAGCTGTCAGACAAGAACAGCTTATAGTAAAGTTAGATACCAAATAATTTTTGGTATTAATGAGCAAACTCCCGATAGTCATCTAAAGCCTTGAAAAGATAAAAGTAGGCAGTTACTACTATGTGGATAAGACCTATTCTGCTAAGGTACCAATATAAATTGGTAGCTACTATTTTCTTTTTCGTCCAAACAAGTACGGTAAATCGTTAACCCAGATCAAGTCTCTAAGTATATGTATAGGTCTGAATAGGTATATCTGATTTGTATGAGCTTAAGTAAAGAGGAGAATATCCTTGTATAGGCATAGTATTATCTAACTTTCTACGCTATCTTAAAAAATTATATGTATAAAATTTTATACTCTTGAATTACTGTAACAATTAGTATAATGTAATAAACATGAAAAAAATATATCTGATCCTTTTCGCTGTATCATTATTACTTACAGCTTGTGAAAAAGCAAAAACTGTTATAACAAGGTCCAATGAAAAACCTGTCGTTATAATTGGTAATGAAAAGTACTATCAAAAAGACATAATAGAATACATCTATTTTGAACTACCTGATATAGATCTTTCCTCTTTAAATGATAACGATTTTAAACAGGAGATACTTAACAGCTTCATCAGACATAAGCTTATCTTATTAGAAGCCAAAAAAACAAAGATAAATATAGACAAAAATATGGTTAAAAATCTTTATAATAAACTAAACCCAAATCAAAACAGCAATGAAATAAACGAAAAATATGAAAAATTTATATCTGAAAAGATCCTTGCACAAAAGTTTATCGAAGAAAAAATCAAATCTGAAATAAAGATCTCTGATGAAGAGCTTAAGGAATACTACAATGAGTTTATCAAAAGCCGAACAGGTAAAATCTATTATCACATCTATCAAATAGTAAATGACGATAAACAAAAGATTGAAGAAGCTGCAAAACTTTTAAAATCTGGTAGAAGCTTCGAAGAAGTTGCTAAAACTTACTCCACTGGTCCCGAAGCAGAAAATGGTGGTGATATGGGTGTTATTGATCTTGAGAGCTTCCCCCCTGTTTTTGATATAGTTATGAAGATGAAGCCCGGAGATATCTCAAAAATAATTAGCTCCGAATACGGCTATCATATCTTGCTACTTAAAGAGATTATCCCATCAGAAAACCCATCTTTTGAGGAGATAAAAGATCTATTAAGGGATGAACTACTCTCCACCAAATGGGATCAATATCTTGAAAACTATGTAAAGGAGAAAATGAAAGATGTTAAAATCGAAATCAATCCTAATTTTAATTTTATTCACGATAATTCCACTAACGTCAAAAAGTGAAATTATTAACAGAATCCTCGCCATAGTAGGGGACAAGGTAATCACTCAATACGAAGTAGAGTCTTTTAATCCCAAAAGAGTGAAAGAGATATACTCGATAACAGACGAAGAGAAAAAAACCGCAGCCATCAAAACTTACTATAAAAATGTATTAGACTTTCTCGTAGAACAGTATACGTTAGAGGAGATCGGCAAAAAATACAACATCGTCGTATCTGAAAAAGAGGCTGAAGATGCCATAAAAGATATTATCCAGAGGAACAACATCTCCCAAAAGGACCTTGAAGAGGCTTTGGAAAATGAAGGGATTACAATGGCTCAATACAGATGGCAAGTCAAGATGGATATCCTGTCCACTCGTATAAAAAACAGAATTTTGAATCAACTCGTGGTAATCACAGAGCAAGATATAAGAAACTATGTCGATGAAAATCAGAATTCATTAGGTGTATCCAACCAGTATGAGCTTCGAATGATCCTGCTTAAAAATAAATCAAAACTACCTGATGCTAAGAAAGCGATCAAAGAAAAAGGGTTTATCGCAGCAGCAATAGAATTTTCTGATGACAAAACAGGGAAAAATGGAGGCTATCTCGGCTTTATCGGTTTTGACCATCTCACAAAAGATCTACAAGAAAAGGTAAAAGATGCTAAGCCAAAAGATCTTATAGAACTTGAAACAGAAAATGAGGTCAGAATTTTCTTAGTCGAGTCTATAAAGGATAAATACAGTCTCAATAAGGAGCTGCGGGAGAAAGTAGTAGCAGCAATTATGGACACCAGATACAAAGATGTCTATAAATCATGGATAGATAAAAACAGAACAGAGATATTTATAAGATACCTTTCATATTGATGAGATTGGACAAGTTTTTAAAAGTACTTTCTATTGTAAAACGAAGAACAGTCGCTAATGAGGTATCTTCTGAAGGGTCTGTTTTCGTAAACGATAGACCAGCCAAGCCATCTTACAAGGTGAAAGAGGGGGATATAATAAAACTTAGAATGTGGAACTATGAAAAGGTTATTCGTGTTATCGCAGTCCCAAGAAAAATTCAAATAAAAAAAAGTGAAATAAACAGCTATATAGAACTCATCTCCTATAAAACCTTAGACAGCAGGGACATTATTTTGCCACAAGATGAGGAGCTTTTTTGATAAAATCACCCTTTGTGGCATTTATTACAAAACTCTAATGATGCGTGATAACCGTTTTTTGGCCACTGTTTATGACACTGAAAGCAGTTATTACCACAGCCGTTTTCCTGAGGAGTAGTGATTATCCTATTCATCTTAGTTGTATCGTTGTGGCAATTTATACAAGTCCCAAGTGAAACATGTAACTCGTTATTTCTTAGCTTTTCATGACATTTAAAGCAATCCCCAGCGCAACCAGCCTGAGCTAATCTGAAATCTAAGAATAGAACCGATCCCAAAAAAATTGCTGCACATAATCCAAAAACAACTGGCCTCTTTTTGTTAAACATAGTTTTGCTCCCATATAGCAGATTAGTCCCTCATCTTCTATTATTTTAACATCGTTCATTATTTTGTCAACCATATCCCGGCCATATTTAAGAACAAGTTTATTCAAATCAACACCCTCCACCATCCTTATCCCAAAGACAATATCTTCTAACAACGCTTCCATAGCGTGTATATACTCCAATTTTTTTACATGTTTTTCTTCCAAATAGTCCCCGATGGTCCCTTCATTGGAATACCTGATCCTGCCCCGATCTAAGTTTTCCATACCATGAGCACTTATACCTATACCGATGTAATCCTCCATCCTCCAGTACTTCATATTGTGCTTAGACTCCTTACCTTTACGGGAGAAGTTTGAAATCTCATATTGATAAAACCCTTTGTCAGCAAGATAATCTATCACATACTCCATTTGTGTTTGCATCTCTACCATTTTAAACTCCTCTAAAAAGGGTGTATCAAAAGTGTAGTTATAACAAGACAGATGATCTACCGGATAAACAAGGAGCTTATTGATGGAACTAAATATATCGTTTTCTGAGACTGTGGGTATATCGTATATGAGGTCACAGTTGATAGAAAAGCCCATTGAAGATATGCTATCCAATGCTTTCAACACATCAACACTTTTATGAACCCTACCCAAAAAACTCAAAACCTCATCATCCATAGACTGAACACCCAAGCTCACCCTCGTAACTTTTGCCTCATGAAAGCATTTCAGTTTTTCCACTGAAACACTCTCCGGGTTCATCTCCACTGTAAACTCTGTAACTTCGACATTAAAATACTTATAAATGC
>JAOAHS010000013.1 GCA_026415135.1 Calditerrivibrio sp.
GAGAGGATGAGATATACCCTGACTTATCCCAACTTAGAGGTGAAGAACTCCTTTTTGAGGCTTTTATATAAGAGTTTTTCAAAGGATGAAAATGTTTATACGAAGATATATGACATGTTATCAGTAGGTGATCTGGATGGATTTATCTCTGTTGTTAGCTCAATATTTGCCTCAATACCTTATGATGATGGGATGAGGCTTAATGAGGGTAGTTTTCACACGTTATTTTATCTTATGGTATCAGCTGGAGGTTTACCAGCGAGGAGTCAGGTGCTCAACTACAGTGGCAGGATAGATATGGTGTTGGAGATGAGGGATAAGGTATATATCTTTGAGTTTAAGTGTAATCAGAGTGCAGAGGTTGCTTTAAACCAGATTAAAGAAAGAGACTACTATAGGCAATACCTACAGACTGGTAAAAAAATATATGCCTTAGGAATCAACTTTGATAAAAGTGGCAGAAATATCTCAGAATACAAACAAGAAATCTTGAATTAAAAGAATCAATTAATCCCTTGAATAGTTTAATATTTTTTATTATAAAAAAGCTATGAAATTTAATTACAAAGGTACAGATAGTAAAGGTGAACTAAAAAAAGGTGTTATAGAAGCACCTAATATCGATGAAGCAGCCCTAATCCTTTACTCCATGGGGATAATCCCCATGTCTATTTCATCCTCATCCACTATTGACATATTTTTTGAAAAAATCAAAACCTATTTAAAAAAATATGAAAGAGTAAAATTAGAAGAGCTCATCGTTTTTACAAGACAGTTTGCAAGTCTTTTTGCTGCCGGAATACCTATTCTTACCATTTTGCGTAGGCTCGAAACCCAAAATTATTCAACAAAGATGAAAGAAACTATATCCACCATTATAAAAGATATAGAAGCTGGCACTCCCTTAAGCATCGCTTTTAGAAAACATAGGGACATCTTTTCCGATTTGTACATAAATATGTTAAAAGTTGGGGAAGAAGGTGGTGTTCTTGATATAGTTTTGCAAAGACTTGCCCTTATATTAGAAACAGACTTAGATACACGAAACAAAATAAAAAATGCTACCCGTTACCCGAAGCTTGTTATTTCCGCCATCGTAATAGCTTTTGCAATACTGATGACATTTGTGGTACCAAAATTTGTTGGTATGTTTTCAAAACTGGGTGCATCACTTCCATTACCTACAAGGATACTGATATTCATAAACGATTTTTTTCAAAACTTTTGGTGGCTTCTACTACTAATTGCAACGATAGGTTATATAATATTCAAGAAATATAAAAGTACACCAACAGGAAAAAAGAAGATAGATGAATATACACTAAAGATACCCATAATTGGTGCCCTTGTCCACAAAATTTATCTTTCCAGAATTTGTAGAATTTTGGGCTTACTATACAAAAGCGGTATTTCAATAATTACCAGCTTTGAGATAGTAAGTGAAGTAACAGGAAATGATATCATGAAGGATGAACTACTTATCATAAGGGAAAAGGTTAGTAGAGGTGCCACTATACATGGTTCTTTTGAGGCTTCTAAATACTTTCCCCCAGTGGTAAGCGATATGATCTCTGCAGGTGAAGATACAGGGCAGTTGGATGAAATGCTCTTTAAGATAGCCGATTATTATGACAACGAAATCGACTACTCCATAAAAACTCTCTCTCAGGCTTTAGAGCCCATACTTCTTGTAATGGTGGCAGGCATGGTAATAATCCTTGCTTTAGGCGTATTCATGCCAATGTGGGATATGATCAAAGCATTCAAGCACTGATGAAAATGAAAAGAGGCTTTTCTCCTTTAGAAACCCTGATAGTCATTATATTTATTGCAATTATGATTAGTGTGTTTTATAGCAAATACCAAAAAATAGAAGAAGAAACAAAAAATACATTAAGAAACAATGAAATAAACATACTCAAT
>JAOAHS010000014.1 GCA_026415135.1 Calditerrivibrio sp.
ACTCTCCATCCGAAAGTATACCTTAGCCCTACTCATTATCTATCGCTGACCTATTCTGCTTTCAATCACTTCCCCCTCATCAACGGGGAAAAGGAATATACATAATCATATCACCTTTGTCAAGAGGTTTTTTTAAAAAAATTATTTTTTTGTTTTAAGCTTTCCCTGCACTGCCTAACACATTGATATTCTTATGCTTATACAGCTTAACCAGTTCTTCTCTGGCAGGTTTCAGATACTTTCTCGGGTCAAATTCTGTTGGATTCTTTGCAAGATACTCCCTCACCTTAGCCGTGAAAGCAAGTCTACCATCACTATCTATATTGATCTTACATACTGCACTTGCTGCTGCCCTTCTAAGCTGTTCCTCAGGTACCCCAACAGCACCCTCAAGTTTTCCTCCATATTTATTGATAAGTTCAACATATTCTGGCACCACCGATGAAGCCCCATGTAGAACAATAGGAAAACCCGGTAGTCTTTTTTCAACCTCTTCAAGGATATCAAATCTTAAAGGTGGCACCTCTTCTCCCGGCTTGACCTTAAACTTGTATGCTCCATGGGATGTACCTATAGATATAGCCAGAGAATCAACACCGGTTCTTGAAACAAACTCCTCCACCTGTGCCGGGTCTGTATAATGGGAATGATCGGCCGAAACATCATCCTCTATACCTGCAAGAACGCCAAGCTCACCTTCTACAGTTACATCAAACTGATGGGCATAATCCACCACTTGTTTCGTAAGGGCAATATTTTCCTCAAATGGTAAATGGGAACCATCTATCATGACTGAAGAAAAACCGTAATCTACACACGACTTACAAATTTCAAAGCTATCACCATGATCAAGATGGAGAGCTATAGGGATTTTATACCCCAACTCTTCAGCTAATTTAGTAGCACCCAAAGCCAAATACCTTAATATCGTTGCATTAGCATACTCCCTTGCCCCTTTTGACACTTGAAGGATCACTGGAGATCTCGTCTCGACACATGCCTGAATAATAGCCTGAAGTTGCTCAAGATTGTTGAAATTGTAGGCGGGGACTGCATATTTACCCTCCATTGCCTTTTTAAACATCTCCCTTGTGCTTACAAGACCTAATTCTTTGTAGCTTACATTCATAAATCCTCCTGTTTAAGTATTAAAAGCTTTTGCTATATTTTCCTCAAAAGGGGGATATATTATCCCCCTTTCAGTGATTATACAGGTTATAAAGGGATGAGGGGTCACGTCAAAGGATGGATTAAAGACCTTAATGTTATCTGGAGCCACTTTTACTCCGAAAACAGACCTAACCTCATCTCCATCTCTTTCCTCAACAACAACCTCATCTTTATCTTTTATACTTAGATCAAACGTACTAAGAGGTGCCGCCACATAAAAAGGTATTTGGTGATGATATGCTAAAATTGCTAAACTGTATGTACCAATCTTATTAGCCACATCACCATTTCTTGCTATTCGGTCTGCACCAACTACAACACTATCTATCAAACCTTTCTGCATCAAATAACCAGCCATGTTGTCGCAAATTAATGTACAATCTATCCCCTCTTCTAACAGTTCATAACTTGTCAACCTTGCCCCCTGAAGATAAGGTCTGGTCTCATCCACATACACATGTATCTTTTTTCCACTATAATAAGCTGATCTAATCACCCCTAAAGCAGTACCAAAACCCCCTGTGGCTAAGGCACCTGCATTACAATGGGTAAGTATATTATCTCCATCTTTTATTAAAACTTCACCGTAAGCACCAATCCTTTTATTTATCTCAAGGTCCTCATAGTGAATATTTTTTACTACAATCTCCACATCCTTGCCTTCATCCATCTCTTTAAAACACCTCAATAGCGCCCATCTTAGATTTACAGCAGTAGGTCTTGTGTTTATGAGAATGTCGAAGATATCTTTTCGCCGAAAACCTTTTTTCACTCCCAAAACTACTCCATACGCCGCAGCTATCCCAATAGCCGGTGCTCCCCTTACAACCATATCCTTAATTGCTCTTGCCACATCCTCTAAACAATAGCATGTCACAAACTCTTCAGCAAAAGGCAACTTCCTTTGATCTAACAAAATCAGCTTTTCACCATCCCAAAAGATATGCTCTTTCACAGTAAACCTCAAACAAACATACCTATGTGCATACTGATCTCTTTCATTTTAGCCTTTACCATGTCTAAATTTTCTGTACTACAGTTTGGTAATACATAACCATAATACTTACAACCAAACCCTTCAAAGATATGCTTTGCCCAATCTATAATAGATTTACCATGATCCCTATTGGGAGACCCCTGTGTTACGATAAAAAAAGCTTTTGCCCCTTCTTTTAACTTACTTCTTCTTTGCTGATCCTTCAAACAATACCAGCGATCTAAAAAAAGCTTCATCTGACCTGTTATTGCACCATAATAATTTGGAGAGATCAAAACAAACAGATCAGTATCCACAAAATCTCGGAGCTTACTCTGCAGGTCATCAACAACCACACAAAAGGAACCGTTTTTTCTACAGGAAAGGCATCCCTGACAACCCTTAAAATTCAAACCATTCAGATACACCACCTCTACCTGATCCCCTCTGGCCATAAAATACTTTTCCAACTCCTCTGATATAAAACTACTATTACCATTTTTTCTTGGACTACCGTTTATAATCTTTATCTTCATTCATCTACCTCCCATAGAAAAAAGCTTTTCATATAATGGACCTTTATTTGTAAGGGTACTTTTATAAAAAGCTATTCCCAATATCTCAAACTTAATATCTCTTATCATTTCGCTTTCATTTTTTACCCTTTCATAAAAAAGATCTTTATTTGTCACACTTTTTATCCTGCAAAGGGTGATATGTTCTTTGAAAGGTTTTTTATCATAGAATGCACCATGTTGGTCTAAAAACCCTCTTATTTTTTGGTACAATGGATATATACCTTCCGAATAGAAGCTCAGATAAAGTATCTTTGGCTCTCTGTTATGAGAAAAAAAATCAACACCTTTAACTATTGCTGTTAAGCTTTCGAATGCTTCATTTAGAAAAAAAGATTTTAATCCATTTAAATCCCCTTTAAAATCCTCAAAAAAAAACAGAGTAGCATGTAGTTGATCTTCTAAAACGAACTTACCATTTACTACCGAATGAAACCTATTCTGTACGGCTACAATCTTTTTTTTTATATCATTACCCAATTCTATAGCTATAAAACTCCTCATTATCCTCTCAGTTTTTTTATTATAGTATCAAATACATATTTACAGCTTCTTTCCCTTATCGTCTCTCTATCTCCTGAAAACAACTGTTTGGACACCTCCACTTCACCCAAAATATCCAAAGCAATATACACAAGCCCTACTGGTTTATCCTCACTACCTCCTGTCGGCCCTGCAATGCCGGTAATTGCAGCAGTGATATCGGACTTAAAAAGCTTTTTACCACCATTTAACATGGCCATTACTGTTTCTACACTTACTGCCCCAGATCTCTCTAAAAGCTCAATGGGAACACCCAAGATGTCAACCTTTGATTCATTGGAATAACAGACCACAGAACCTTTAAACACTGATGAAGAACCGGGAACATCTGTAACCTTTTTTGATACAAGTCCCCCTGTACAGCTTTCTACAAACGCGATAGACATGTTTTTATCCCTTAATCTTTTCACAAGTATAGATTCAAGGGTATCATCAGCCAAACCCAGATAAAACTGTTCTAAACTTTTTACGACTCTATCAGCAAAATTTTCAAGTATATCTTCATGAAAGCTCTTTAATCTTAAAACAATCTCACCTTTTCCAACATTTATAATACACGACAAACCTTCAGGTATACCTATGCGCCTTACAACGTCATCCACATCCGATTCTGGGACACCAGTAAACTTTAGTTCTTTTAAAAATATTAAGGGTATATCAAATTTATCTCTGATAAAAGGTACCACATGATTCTCAAACATTGTCTTCATTTCATAGGGGATACCCGGCATCGAAATGGTATATGATTCCCCAAAACTACAAACAAACCCCATCGCAGTACCTCTACTGTTGGGCAACAATATGGCTCCCTCAGGGAGATATGCCTGACGCTTATGGGAATCCTTAACAGCAACACCTCTTTTATTCAAGAGATTAAGTATATGCCCATAGGCTATCTCATTAAAAACAAGGGATCTACCGGTGGCTTTTGCAATGCCTTCAGCTGTTAGATCATCAAAAGTGGGCCCAAGCCCACCAGTAGTAAAAAGAAGCATATTTTCCCCGAGTAATCGCCGAAAAGTCTCAACCATTCGTTCAAGATCATCAGGCAAAGGCATAATTGTGTTGACTTCTATTCCCAACTCCGTCAATCTTTTGGCAAGATACGAAGAGTTGGTATCAACGATACTACCTGTAAATATCTCAGAACCTATGGCAACGATGGCTGCCTGTACCATTCTATAAAGCCCAGAGTATAATTAAATATACTATCAGTGCATATACTGCAGCTACAAAATCATCCAACATAATACCCAATCCACCCTCAAATCTTTCCACGAGATTAGAAGGATATAGCTTAACAATATCAAAAAACCTAAATAGAGCGAAAAGAATAGGTAGTTTGATCACCATAGTGAAGGTTCCAAGAGGAGCAAAAAATATCAACATATAAAAGGCAGCAATCTCATCAATCACAATCTCCCGAGGGTCCTTTTCATCAGAGATAGAAGCGTAATAATTAGCAGCAAAATAACCTCCAACTACAAGGAAAAGACCAAAAAGAAATACAACCCATTTTGCAAAGAACAGACTGACCAAAAAGTACAACGGTATAGCCACAAGTGTCCCAACAGTACCAGGTGCTACACTTAAATAACCAGTAAAAAAACCTGTAGCTAACGTAGTATAAAATTTATCCATGCAGATACCTCCTATTTCATTTTTTCTAATATCTTTTTAATATCCAATCTGCCCTCATAATACGCCTTACCTATAATACAACCATAGATACCAAATCTTGCTAACTCAAAGATATCTTCCTCACCCTTTACCCCCCCTGAAGCTATAATCTTTTGTTTAGTCTGGCGGGACAAGTGTACAGTAGCATCCACATTAACCCCAGTTAACATCCCATCTCGACTTATATCTGTATAAATGATGGCCGCCACATCGAACCCTTCATATATTTTTACCACATCCACCGCTGTTAAATCACTTTTCTCATACCATCCGTCTGTTGCCACGTAACCATCTTTTGCATCTATTCCAAGTATAATCTTACCGGGATATTTTTTCAACGCTTCTTTGGTAAATTCAGGATTTTTTATTACCGCAGTGCCTAATACCACATAATCCACACCAAGCCCAAGATATTGATCACACTTTTCAATACTTCTTATGCCACCACCCACATCCAAAGATAAGCTGGTATTTTTTACAATCGATTCGATAATATGATAATTTACAGTATCACCCTTCTTTGCCCCATCCAGATCCACCACATGGAGCCTCGACACCCCATACTCCTCAAATCTTTTTGCCACCTCTACAGGATCATTTGAATAGACCTTAAACTTATCCATATCCCCTTTTTCAAGGCGTACCACCTTACCCCCCAATAAATCGATAGCTGGAATTATCAACATCTCCACTCTCCAAAGTTCTTAAGAATACTTAGCCCTATCTTCTGGCTCTTTTCAGGGTGAAATTGGACACCTGCTATGTTACCTTTTACAACCATAGCAGTAAAATCCTCTATATAATTGCAAACAGCTACAGTATTTTCCACCACCGGAGCATAATAAGAATGAACGAAATAAAGATATGCACCATCTGCAATACCCGATAGCAAAGGGTGATCCGTGAGCTTTTTTATCATATTCCACCCCATATGAGGTACTTTGAAACCCTCTCTACCGGGAAACCTCTGTACTGTCCCCCTAAAATACCCGAGCCCCTTTTGTTCTCCAAACTCATAGCTTTTTTCAAAAAGCAATTGCATCCCTACACATATCCCCAAAAAAGGCTTACCAGTTGCGATGAAACCCTTGATACTTTCCAGAAGCCCTCTTTCAACAAGTCCATTCATACAATCACCAAAAGCACCAACACCCGGCAACACTACTCTGTCAGCATTTATAATCGCCTTTTCATCTGAAACTATAGCCACATCAAAACCAATCATTTTAAAGGCGTTGTAAACGCTCTTTAAATTACCCATTCCATAATCAACAATGGCTATCATTCCAAAACTCCCTTTGTGGAAGGAATTTGATCCCCTTCAATAGTTACAGCAGTTTTGATGCTTCTTGCTACAGCTTTGAATATCCCCTCTACTATATGATGAGTGTTTTCTCCATATCTCTTTATGATATGAAGATTACATTTAGCATTGTCAGAAAAAGCTTTAAAAAACTCCTTAAAAAGCTCCACATCCACATCCCCTACCTTCCCAACATAAAACTTAACATCATAATTTAAATAGGCTCTACCCCCAAAGTCCAACGCTACCTCTACAAGGGTTTCGTCCATTGTCAGAAGAAAAAATCCATATCTAACTATTCCTTTTTTATCCCCTAACGCTTCGTAAAACGCTTTACCCAAAGAGATACCTATGTCTTCAAAGGTATGGTGCCAATCTATATGGGAATCACCCTTAGCATATACCTCTAATCCAAATCCGCCATGCTTTGCAAAAAGATCCAGCATATGGTCTAAAAAGCCACAGCCGGTAAAGATCTTAGATTCTTTCTTTTCATCCAACTCCAATACAACTTTAATCTCCGTTTCATTTGTCAACCTGAGGATCTCTGATCTTCTTCCCACTTTTATACCTCTATAAAAAATTCTCTTTATTTTTACTGAATTTTATCTTAATATCAAGAAAAAATAAATAGAAAATTGCTAAACGGAGGCGCATATTAAGTACGTCAAAGAAATCATCCAAAACTATTCCCTTACAGAAAAAGATATCCAAAACCTCATGGAGATGAATAAGTTCATGCAGGAGTATGCAGATCAGTATATATCAGATTTCTACGATCACATGCTTGTTAAAATAAAATTACCAGAATCGATGACCCCTGATATTATTCAAAATCACCAAGAGATGTTGAAAAAATGGTACCTAAAGTTTTTTGAAGGCAAAATAGATAACAAATACCTTGAATATTTAGTAAATATAGGTAATGCTCACATTAAATATTCCATATCCCAAGATATGTTCAATGCCATGGCAAACTGGTCAAGGCAATGGTTCCATGAAAAAATCTTCCAAAACGTTACTGATGACATAAAAAGGAAAGAGTTGCTCTTCTCCATGCACAAACTTATGGATATAAACAAAGATGTTATTTCAGATGCTTATTATACCACAGAGATAAAAAAGTATTCAGTATTTCTTACCTTAAGGGATTTTGTCATTTCTATAAGTGAAAGAATAGAATTTATCACCCAGATAATCATACTATCTTTTTTAATATTTCTTACCATTGCTGCCGCTGGCTATTTCACGGTTGACATTATATTACTTATGAAACAAAAACCTGATTACTTTATTATAAAAGCATTGAGCTCACTACTTATGATCTGGGTACTTTCGGAACTACTTTATACAGAAATCAATATTATTAAAGGCGCAAAATTTAAAATCAGTACTTTTGTGGGTGTTGCACTTATAGCATTTGTAAGGGATCTTTTGATAATAACATTAGAACACAGTGGGAATATTGAAAAAGTTGCTCTTATCATCATTTCCATAGCAGTGCTTGGTATTATCTACTGGCTGGTGACTATTACTGAAAATAGGGATAAAGTGAGGAGACAATAATGATAAATACTCTTTTAAAAAAGATCTTCGGTAACAGCGAAGATAAATATCTAAAAAAGATCACACCCATTGTCCAACAGATAAATAGTTTAGAGCCAGAAATATCAAAACTTTCAAACAGCGAACTCAAGGAGAAAACTAAGTATTTCAAAATACTGCTTTCCGAAGGGAAAGATCTCGATGATATCTTGGTGGAAGCTTTTGCCACAGTAAGAGAGGTAGCCAAAAGAACTTTAGATATGAGACACTTCGATGTTCAGCTCATAGGTGGATATGTCCTTCACAAAGGTGGGATTGCAGAGATGAAAACCGGTGAGGGGAAAACACTCGTGGCCACTTTAGCCCTTTATCTAAACGCCCTTACTGGTAAAGGTGCCCATTTAGTAACAGTAAACGACTACCTCGCCAAAAGAGATGCCCTCTGGATGGGTCCAATATACCTTTTTTTAGGTTTATCTGTAGGTGTAATCCAACAAAATGGCAGCTTTCTGGTCAGCTGGGATAATCAAGAAAAGTTTACCACAAAATTGATACCCTGTGAGAGGAAAGAGGCTTACGCCGCCGATATTACCTATGGTACGAACAATGAGTTTGGTTTTGACTATTTAAGGGATAATATGAAATATAGCCTTGATGAATATTGTCAAAAATACCTACACTTTGCAATTGTGGATGAAGTAGATAGTATCCTCATAGATGAGGCAAGGACTCCTCTTATTATAAGTGGCCCTACAGAGCTTTCTGTGGATACCTATTATCATATCGACAAGGTAATCAGACAACTCACAAAAGATATCGACTACATAGTTAACGAAAAGGATAAAATCGTAAAACTCACTTACGAGGGTATAAATAAAATCGAAAAAATTCTCAACATCCAAAACCTATATGACGCAAAAAACATAGATCTATTACATTATATAAATAACTCCCTACGGGCACACAATCTATTCCACAAAGATGTGGACTATGTAGTTCAGGATGGTCAAGTGATTATTGTTGACGAATTCACCGGTCGCCTCATGCCCGGTAGAAGGTACTCCGATGGTCTACATCAGGCTATCGAAGCCAAAGAGAATGTGAAAATTGAAAGTGAAAACCAAACCCTTGCCTCGATCACATTCCAAAACTTTTTTAGGATGTATGAAAAATTAGCAGGTATGACAGGTACAGCCCTCACAGAAGCCCAGGAGTTTATGGAGATCTATGGATTAAGGGTAGTCCCAATCCCACCAAACAAAAAGATGATTAGGATAGATCATCCAGATCAGATATATAAAACCGCCAAAGAGAAGTACGATGCCATAGTAAAAGAGATAATATCTATGCACAAACAGGGTAGACCTGTGCTTGTGGGTACCGTATCGATAGACAAATCTGAGTACCTCAGTAAGCTCCTTTCTAAAAAACTCGTGCCCCATCAGGTGCTCAATGCAAAGCATCATGAAAAAGAAGCTGCCATCATTGCTAATGCCGGCGCCAAAGGCGCTGTCACCATAGCCACCAATATGGCAGGTAGAGGTACAGATATCAAGATAAATGATGAGGTCAAAGCTTTAGGGGGGCTACATATTATAGGAACCGAACGACATGAATCCAGAAGGATCGATAACCAATTAAGGGGTCGTTCGGGTCGTCAGGGAGACCCGGGTTCATCAAGATTTTTTCTTAGTTTGGAGGATGATCTACTAAGAATCTTCGGTTCAGAAAAGATCTCTTTTATAATGGACAAGTTAGGCATGAAGGATGGTGAACCAATTGAACACCCTCTAATAAACAAAGCAATAGAAAACGCCCAAAAAAAGGTAGAAGGGATACATTTTGAAATCAGAAAGCACCTTCTTGAGTACGACAATGTGATGAATCAACAACGAAAGATTATCTACAGCTTGAGAAGGAGTATCCTTTCAGATGAAGATATTGAAAAAGTCATTATTGAAAAAATAGAAAACCTTGTATCAAACTTGATAGAGGACTTTATCATAAATGCAGAAGAACAGGATTACGATGGTCTAAAAGAGGAATTACACAAAACCTTTGATATAGAAATGCCAGATTTGCCAAGTGTAAGCCGAAAAAATGTGGAACCTTTAAAAAACAAAATCATAGAATTAGCCCTTGAAAAACTAAATACAAAAAAAGATCTTTTAGGAGAACATTTCAAACCTGTGGTAAGATTTGTCATGATCAATGTCTTGGACTCAAAATGGAAAGAACATCTGCTTATGATGGATCACCTAAGGGACAGTGTGGGACTAAGGGGGTACGGTCAGAAAGATCCTCTGATAGAATACAAAAAAGAATCCTTCAACATCTTTTCAGATATGATGAGAAGGCTTTACCACGAAACTATCGAGCTTGTTTTCCATGTTCAGATTAGATCTGAGGAGTCACTTGATTTAAAAGAGGAAACCCCCAAAAATATAAAAGAGGAACGAAGGGACATCTTTTCCGAAGAAGATTTAGAATCAAACGAAAAACATACCCCGATAAGAAGAGACACCCCAAAAGTGGGCAGAAACGATCCCTGCCCTTGTGGCAGTGGCAAAAAATATAAAAAATGCTGTGGAAACGATGAAGAACAAGCTGAACTAACAAGCTAAATCCTGTTAAAAACTTTTGGGGCTATGCATATTGAAAAAACCACATTTTCGGTAATATAAAAGGTCTTTTACCCAATCTCTGTAAAAAGTATTGTTTTTAAAGATATCGTTTATTTGATGTATGGGAAATCGTTTTAGATTGATCAGAGGTGAAAACAATACTGATGGATCTCTAAAACATTCCCAATCGCATTTAACACACTCAAAGTTGACTTTTTCAATCCTTCTATGAAAAACACCCAATCTATGATCTGATAAAAACCCACAAGGGTATGTCTCCCCTGTGCTATCTACAAAAAAGAAATCTTTACCACCCCTACAGCTAAAGTTTTTCAAAGGAACTCCTTTGTATTGGGCCATTAACACATTTATGGAGCTTAAGGGGGTAAATATCCTGATTTTATCGCGAAACTTAGGGATCGTATCATAAATAACTCTAAACAGTACCTTTTTTTCTTCCTCATCATATTTTACAAGTCTCTCGGAGGATTCTGCCCTGTAAACAGCACCATCAAAACTCATAGGATAGCAAAGATTTGCAATAGTAAAACCTAAATCTATAACAAACTTAAAAAACTTAGTTAAGCCTAAACTATAGCTCTCATAAAACTGATCAGGATTAAATTTCCCATTTAAGTCATACTTTTGACTACCTGTCTCAATTAACCTATTTATCCCCAGATTTACAGATGGGTACAAGGAATACTGTTCAAAAATCTTAAGACCTTTTTCAATACCTTTTATAACACCAAATAGCCCCCTGTTTGACTCATGTTTTTCTACATCATAGGTATCTATACTAATCCAGAAGGTATATAGGTTTGATGCTTTTATTCTCTGAGCCAACCTATGGATCCTCTGCTCGAAATCACTTTTAGTATGTCCCATAAAAATAAAACCGTTTGTACCTGTTCTGGTAAATATTATACCTTTTGAACTTGCATATCTTATGTATGAAAAAAGCTCATCCTGCAGTAGCAAAGGCTCCCCACCAGTAAAGGATATGGCCTTTATGTCAGCAAAAACAGCCTCATCAATAATCCTTAAAACCTCATCCCGGGGTAATGACCATCTTTTATAACTATTGTTTTTGTTCATACCACATTGGGGACATGTGGCATTACAATGGTCAGTGATCTGGATAATCAATTGCCCTGAAATGTTCTTTTTAAACAGCAACTTAAATATCTCTTTAAAATTTCCCATATCTAAAAAATAGTATCTTTTATACCTGTTGATTGCTTAGGTTGTACGCTCTTATGGACACTTTTGTCTAAGGGCTCTGTATTAGCATCTCTTCCTTTAGTAAAACTTTGATTTTTTACTATTACCATGTAGTTCTTATTTAATGTCTCAGCCCTTTCTTTAGAGGGATAAAGCAATATAGATATATCATTTTTGAGCACTTCTAATATGTCAGTTTTAATTGATCCATATATATTAAAAAATTTTTTAAGTATCTCATCATTTGTCCTAAACTCATTACCTGATTTATTATTTTTTAGGTAAAAAGCGTATTCATTTTGTTTCCCATATTTTTGATACTCAACTATAGGCTCTTTTACATTTTTAATACCGTATTTAGACCAATAACCCCATTCAAATTTTCTCACATAGGAAAAAGTAGAATCAGTGGTAGCTCCTATGGTATCATGACAACCCATACAAAAGAGTGTTTCCTCATTAGTTTGTGGTCTTAAATTTCCCCATTTGTCTTCTATATACCCACTATATCTCCAACCATAAATGTTTTTCATACCTTTTTCATAATCCCCAGGAAATGCCTCAATTTGAGGTTCTGGATTTAATGACTTAGAGGGATGTCTTTCTTCCAATTTTTTTTCTATAAGCGCTCTTATTTCAAAAGATGATAACCATTCCTCTTTTATCGCATATCTAACCTCTTTCATCCTGTTAGACATTTTAATCTGTTTATTTTCCTCATCCCAATCAATATATCTAACAGTATGCAAAAACTCGGTATATTTCGGAAAAAGCCCAGGCTCAAGTTGCAATTCACCTCTATTAAGCAGTAATTTCGATTTACCAACAGGAGTTAAGTGCTTCTTAAATTTAATTTTATTTGTCACTCCTAAATATCCATCATCATCCAAATCTGTGCTTATATACTTTTCATCTAAATAATCATTGCTTACAATATCTGCTTGCTTAACAAATGATTCAATAATATTCAGATTGGCTATCCAAATTTTTTTATCAAATTCACCCTTTTCATTCTTCATAAAATATTCAGGTAATCTTATTATAACATCATCTGTTGAACCATTTGTTGGCCAAAAAGTTCCCTGAAATGGGTAATACTTATAAGCTCTCCAACCAGTATATTGACCAGTCTTTGGATTTCTATCAAAACCATCTTCATCAAAATTGAAATAGCAGTCTGGAATATAACCTTTCCAATTTTTAGGTAATTTTTTATAAAGTATAATATCTCCTTCATCGTTTAAGTAGTTACTCTTTCTTATATAAGTGTACATTTCATCATTGGAAATCTTATTCACTTCTTTACTTCTATCTTCAAAAAGATTTTTATAAGGGTTTTCTAACATGGTTGTAGGAAAATCATAACTTTCTTGTAATTCTGTATCAGCCATAGCATTAGGTAGTTTTCCAACAGTGTGACAGGGATAGCATGGATTATGTACCACCCCATTTTCATCTATAGTCTTGGTGTAACACATTGATGGGATATAAGCACCTTTGTTTTCAATTTCTTCATATTTGATTCCATTCTCTTTTTCTAAATTTGCTATGAACGCCCCTTTTTCATCATCTCTTATTTCTGTAAATAACTCTTTTAATTTAGAATCAGTACTTGAATTGCAAGATAAAATATATAAAAATAAAAACCATGTTAATATCTTCAAAAAAAAGGGGAAGTTATCCCCCTTAATTTTTTCACTCATAATTACCTCTCAGAAAAGATCCCTGCAGGTATACCCTTGATCAATCCTACTATTCCCTTTTTCTTATCTGTGTTTTGATCAAGATATTTCTGATTTACTACATCTCCCTTTACATTTCTAAACTTATCAACAAATGGATGCTGGATGTTAAGAGTTATAACATAATTATTATTAATATTGCCTACTTCAAAAACTCCCGTAACCTCAGCACCTGTAGGTACTGTAGCTATCCTTGTTAATTTTTTAGTTTTTAAGTTATATGCCCATGCCATGTTATTTAAATGATTAGATGTATCTTCTCCTATCAGTAAAATGTTCCTACCAATATATCTTATATTATCTGGATTAGCAATTTTATTTACATCACAACGATTTTTATCACTTCCTGGATCACCATCTTTTAATGGGCTACCCAACACCAAGCCTTTCATATAATAAGCATTGTAATAGTTATCCAATCCAAGCTCATAAACACCTCCACAATCATTAGTTGTAAGTCTAATATCTCCTAAATTATCAGACATACCAGCTCTTATAGAAGATATGGCAATATAGACCTTATTCTCATCATGGTTATAAGCCAAACCCTCACCTTTTTCAAATTCAATAGTTGCTCCCAATATACCAGCATATCTTCTTGTTTCTAAAAAAGCTGCTGCCAATTTCACCTCATTATCATTGCTAAATTTATTTGATCTGTTTTGTCCAACTTTGAGTCTTAAACATTGAGCCATCCCATCTTCCACAATAAAGGAATATCCTAAATCAGTCTTACATAAGCTTGCATTATCAATACTCTTGATATTAGCATCAATATCAAATATATCACTAACTATCAATTTCTTATCAATAAGCTTTTTAATATCGTTATCACAGCTAGTACCCAACTTAATCCAGTTAACCAAAAATGTTCCACCGTTTTGGCTGTCATATTGATCTAATTTAGCTGCATATAGAGTGCCACACCAGTTTGAGCTAAAAGTTGTTTGTGGCTTATCTAAGACTAATTTATAAAGACCTTTATATGATCCATCATCACTCAAATACATTGTCTTATTATCAGGCATGATGATAGCTTGTTCAGGAGTATATTTTCCAGTGATATAGTGTTTTGCTACTTGTATCGTACCATTATCATTCACCTTAACCTCAACATTATATCCATATTTATATGGATTGAATCTATCTCCATGATAACCTTTAGTAACATCAATGTTTAAATCAAGCAGGTACCTTTGCATTGAACCAACATACTGACAAAAATAATCACCTTTTCCATTTGAATTATTACCATTAAAATAACCTGTGTTGTTATCTTTTTGACAGATAGTATAATAAGGTGAAGCATTATCAGCATAAATAGTATTTAAATTATAATCTTCTTCACCACCCAAATGTGTATTCCAAGGCGTTCTTGTCCCAGCACAATTTATTAATGTACCATCAACTGAGGAAAAATCTATATTTTCAGTATTTTTAGCTTTTAAAGTAACAGGATCAAGTTCTGTCTTATACAACATACCACCTGGTTCCTCAAAATGTGTTATCAAATAATATTTACCACCTATGTTTAAAATACTGTTAGCATCGGGATTATATGATACATAATCCATACTATAAGCTAAGTTTTTAAATGGTTGTTTATTAACATCCAACAATTGCCCGAAAACTGCAACACCCAATGTTGTTCCTGTTTTTAAAATTTCATTATAAGACAAAGGGTATTCTTGAGAAGAACCATCATCATACTTCACAATAAGTTTATTACTAACTCTCACAGAAACAATTTCATCATCTGTAACAGGAACACTAACTTCCTGAAACTCAGCCGATACAATATTTTTGGTTTGTGGAACACCATTAGAATCACCACCACATCCAGACATCAAAAACATTGAAGCTATTACAGCGGTACCGATAATAGTTTTTTTGAACATATTTTAACCTCCTTTTTTTAATATTATTTTAGAAATTAATATTATTTTAGAAACAAGTTGTTATAATTAGATTATATTAATGTAAAAAAATAGTAATTTAACTTTAAAATAATTGAAAAAAATCAACAATCAGAATATCCCCCTTAGTACCTGTTCCCAATCGTATTTATATTTCACATTTGTAAAAGATTCGTATTTCATGGAATCTATTTTTGGATTGCTTTCTATTTTCCATTTAATATAGGTAGATATCTTATTTACCCAATCATCGAGATCATTGGCTCTTGCCACGAAACCTGTCACTTTATCTATAATAATCTCCTTTGGTCCACCAACATCTGATACTATAGCAGGTAACGCACAAGCCTGAGCTTCCAGTACAACCATTCCAAAGGTATCGGTATTGCTTGGAAATACAAAAAGATCCCCCATGCTATAGTACTGGGGCAATTCTTTGTTCTTTATTTTACCTACAAAATAAATATGTTTATGCCGGTACCTATGCTCTGCTTTATCTTTGTATGGACCATCCCCAATCAAGAATAGGCGCAACCTATTCTCTGGGAACCTATTTAGAAGCTCGAAATAGATCTCCATTAGAAAATCTATATTTTTATCCTTTGATATCCTACCCACATAGATAAGATTAATGCTTTTTGAGTCTGATAGGTTGTAAATAGGACGAAAGATTTCAGTATCAACACCCCTGTTAAAAACACCATTACATTTCGTAACCCCTCTTTTAGATAACATGGATAAATACTGTTCTGATGTAGGTTTTACAATGTCCACCATATTATAGAAGAAATTAACATACCTTTCCACAAACTGGGCAAGGGATTCATCTTTGCTTATCTGAAAAACCTCTTTAGTAAAATCAGTATGGTATATACCTATTGTTTTTATATTGAGCACCTTACCTACTATAAGTCCCAAAATCCCAACAGGACCTGGTGTAGATATATATATCTCATCCGGTGCAAAATCGCTAATTATCTTTAGAGACTTCATAATAGAGGGGATCTTGATTTTAAGATGGGAATAGTAGGGAAGTTTAAAATCGATTATTGGAGGCAAGTTAACATAGTTTGCTGGTAATTCATTGGAAAACTCATCTTCATTTAGGGATCCATAGATAATAAGAGGTAGGTTTCTTCGAAACGCCTGTACACCTAAGGCTTTAATTGTCACAGAGACACCATTGAGATCATTAATAGTATCTGTAAACCAAGCAATTTTTTTAACTTTACCATTATCAGCCCTAAATCTATTGCAAAGATCATTTATCAACTGATGGTCTTTGAAAGATATTCTAAAAGATGAGAAAAAAGGTATCGTCATAAAAATGCCGGGTAGTGCTGCCACAAATGATTTGTATATGCCATCCAGCGAACTTCCCTTTTTATTCAACTTTTTGAAAATATTACGAATAAATTCATCAGATATCTCCGATATTTTATCAAAAACCACTTCAAACCTTCTATTTATATCCTCCTCGGAGATCTCTTTTAACTCCCTTATCAAATCGGAAAAAAGCCTATGAATAGTACTTTTCTTTTTTAACCTTCTCAGCTTAAATTCTTCCCAGAAGCCATTTTTTTTAGTTGAAGATATATTTTCTATCAGCTGACCTATCATCCCCCCTGCAAGATATATTGTTTTATTTTTTTGGGAGTATTCGTAAGCTATTTTGTAAATATTAAAAGCAAGCGTATAAAAATCAGCAGATGTTCCACTATATTTTACCCCCCCTTTTTTTAACTCAATCAAAAACTCAGAAATAGTTTTAGCCGTGTCAGAATAAGTATAAGCTTTGGCCATCATCAATCCAGAGTGATCATCAGAACCTGCAGTGATGATCTTTTTATGGGGATTGTCACCTTGAGGTATTATACTATGCTTTTCTGCAAGTACCTCGATGTCACTTTTAGTTAAATTGGTAACTATAGAAATGAATTTTTCGTTGTAAAGAGCCCCTCTACAGGCATTGATACCTTCAAAGGTATTGAAAAGCACCAGTAGTTTTTCTAGATGCTCCAGAGTAAGTCTATCATTTACTGAATAGATAGGATGAGCCACAGAATGAGCTATATCAGAAGTTATAAGATATTCCCTTAAATCATAGATGTTATACCTAAGTTTATCTATCTCTTTAAATTGATCCTCATTTATATCATATATCAAGATATGTACTTTACAATCATCTTCTGGAAAGTGGGCAGTAGCTTCAACGCTGATAAAAGTATCATCAGGAAACTTCTCTTTGAGTTTTAAACAACCTCTAATCGTATTATGATCTGTAATTGTTACGGCATCCATACCCCGATCTTTGAGTTTGTTGTATAAAAATTCTGGCTCAGTATAGGACTCCGCTGCCCCAATTCTTTTTAAAAACCACTCCGTAGGCTTTTTCGAATATTTTGAATGTAGATGCAAATCGACTTTTAGCATGATTCACCCTTTACAATATAGTAGCAGCAATTTTTGATACCTCACTTCTCTCACATTTATTTAAGTACACAGTTACAGCAAGATCACTTTCACTTTTATTAAAACGTTCACTCGCATAAGTTAAACCGTTGTCCCTTTCATCCACATAGGGGTTATCAATCTGGTGTATATCTCCAGTTAAAACTATCTTGGAGTTTTTCCCAACTCTTGTTATAATCGTTTTTACTTCGTGGGGCGTCAAATTTTGGGCTTCATCAATAATGATGAAGGAATTATGAAAAGTCCTACCCCGTATATAAGTAAGCCCTTCCACTTCAATGAGATTTGCACTTTTTAAATAATCCAACGTAATATCTACGCTAAACCTATCATAATCCTCTTCACTGTTTTTGTTCTGGATGTTACCTATGATAAGGTCAATATTGTCATAGATCGGTTTCAGCCATGGGTCCAATTTGTTTTGAATATCCCCAGGCAGATACCCTATATCTCGACCCATTGGAACTGGTGACCTACTGATAATCAGCTTTTTATACTTTTTGTTGAGCACCTGAGTTAATCCCGATGCAATGGATAGTAACGTTTTACCAGTACCAGCAATACCAATAGCAAAAATAATCTTTATATTGTAGTCAAAAAGAGCATCTACAAAAAACTTTTGTTGATAATTAGTGGGGTTTACCCCCAGAAGCATTTCATTCAAATCGATCTTTTTATAGCTACTGGAGCTATAGTTATACTTTACAAGTACCCCTTTCTTTTCATTTTCTTCAGATTTTAATAAACAATACCTTTTTATATGCCCATTTTGAAGGCAATACCCCATCTCTACTAGTTCCTCAAAGGATATTTCCGAACTTTTATAAAAACGCTCTATAATTTCATCACCAACAAGCATTGTATCAGAATAAGCTAGATTATTTGAGGGACTTTTATCATGATAATAATCCTCAGACCTAATCCCCAAAACACTGGCTTTTATCCTCAGATTTGTATCTTTACTTACCAGTATCACTTCATTATCAAACTCCCTCATGGTTTGCAGTACAATCTTCAAAAGTAGATTATCTGATTTGTTCAGATCAAAATCAAAGGGCAGTGTAATATCCTTTTTAAGATATCTGATAAAGATTCTCCCTCCCCCTGACAGCTTAACACCATTTATGAGATCATTATTACCCCATATCTTTTCAAAATTACGTATAAACTCCCTCGCATAAAACCCCTTTAGGTCATACAACCCTTTAAACTTATCCAACTCCTCTATACAGACAGCGGGAATCACCACATCATTTTCTTCAAATGTTTCTAAACAATAGGGGGAATGAAGCATAACATTTGTATCAAGAACAAAAACTTTTTTAGTCATACGGCACCTTTGGTTTTTCTTTTGGATACAACAACGATGTTTAAAAATTGTTAGATTGATGAAAAAAGAAGGTAAAATATTCTTTTAAGATAATTTTACAATTTCATGAATTAAATTTAAACTTAACATTCTATTTTACGCTGGGTGATGACAATGAACCAACTTTTCAAAGAAAAATGGGAACCAAAAATTGAATACATAGATTATGCCATTCAACCTATAGTTTCAATCATCTCAGGTAAGATACATGGCATTGAATTACTCATCAGAGGGGTCGAGGATTGTGGCTTTACATCGATTGAACACTTCTTTGATACAGCTGTAAATGACAAAGTTTTAGTTCCACTGGAAAAGGCTTTAAGGGATAAAGCTGCCAAAAAGATCTCAAACATTAAAAACTATCGCAACATAATAATATTTTATAACTATGATCACCGAATTATGGAGATGCCGGATTATCACTTTGGGTTTACCGAAGAAATACTCAAACAATACAATATCCCTTTAAACAACTGGTGTTTGGAGCTCACCGAGAAAACAAACCACAACTTCACCTCTATATACAACAGAGTGTTAAACAGAGCAAAAAAATCTGGCTTTAAATTAGCCATTGACGATTTCGGCTCTGGCTTTTCAAATTTTGAACTTCTATACCACTCAGAACCAGACTACATCAAATTGGACAAATTTCTTATAAGGGATATAAACAAGGACCTTAAAAAAGCCTCACTAACCACTGCCATTGTAAAAGTAGCCAAAAGTCTTGGGGTAACAATAATCGCTGAAGGTGTTGAAACAGAAGCAGAATACTATTACCTAAAATCCCTCGACGTGGATCTCATACAAGGCTATTTCATACAAAAACCCACAAAAGATGAGTATTCAATCAAGCTAAAATATGAAGATATAGAATCCCTGTACAACAGAGATAGGAGGAATGTTGTCTCCGTTAATGCATATCTAAAAGAAGAGATGGTTTTCATTCCACCCCTTAAACACAACAATTCTGTAGTCGATGTTTTGACATATTTTCAAAACTCAAATTACGACTTTGTCCCGGTAGTGGATAGCAATTTTACTCCAGTTGGTATCATATTGGAAAGGGACCTACGGGAATACATTTATAGCCCCTTTGGAAGAGAACTTCTCACAAGCAAACTTCACAATATAACCCTAATGGATTTCGTTAAAAAAACACCTGTAATCGATATAAGATCAAAAATTGAAGACGCCATGAATCAGGTAGTAAACTACAACTCAATTGGTATTTTCGTAACAAACGACATGACCTATATGGGGTTTCTTACAAACAACTCCATACTCAAAATTCTAAACGATCTACGCCTAAAGCAGGCCTTTGAAACAAACCCACTTACTGGCTTACCAGGTAATACAGTTATATCTGAGACTATAAACAACGCATTAAAAGATACCGTTAACTATAACTACCTTTTGTATTTTGACTTTGACAATTTTAAGCCATTCAATGACAAATTTGGCTTTAGAGTAGGTGATAGAGCCATTCAGACTTTTGCCACAATTTTAAAAAAATATCAAAACAATGATAGTTTTTTCATTGGCCATGTAGGGGGAGATGATTTTTTTGCATCGATTAAAACAGAAAAATCCAACCCTTACAGTATCATAACAGTTTTTGAAAAGATAGTCTCAGATTTCAAGGATTTCACATCAAGCTTCTATTCAATAGAAGAGATAATGAATAGATGCTACATATCACTGGATAGAAATGGTAATAAAACATGCTTTCCCCTCTTAGGGGTCAGTGCTGCCATCTTAGAGATCCCACCCTTTGAAATAAATATCTCCGAAATCGAATTATCAAAGCTTATTGCCATATTAAAGAAAAATGCAAAATTAAACAGCTCCAAATTTTCCCTCTCCACATTAAACCCATCAATAGAGACCTACTACACTGTTTAAGCCTAAATTTTAATTGATTAGCATCCACATACAAATTATACTTGAAAACTCCAGATTTAATAGTTATAAATAAAAGATTTCGAGTCTTTGCTCTTAGCATAAGAAAAACCTGGAGGAAATATGTCGTATTATTTTTTAGAGATTTGTAGCGAAGAAATCCCAGCTGATTTTGTTAATGTTGGTATCGATCACCTCGTTAGCTCCTTTGAAAAACTCTTAAGCGATAGTAAGATTTCTTATGAAGATATACTTTCCGATGGTACCCCAAGAAGGCTCTTCGTTTGGATCAAAGGTTTACCAGATAAACAACCAGATATAGAAGAGGAGGTAATGGGTCCACCTGCCTCTTTAGCTTTTGATACGGATGGCAATCTCACCACTGCAGCACTAAACTTTGCCAAAGCCAAAGGTCTCCCAATAGAAAGTCTAAGAAAGATAACTACACCAAAAGGGGATTATTTATCTGGCAAAAAGTTTATTGCTGGCAAGAGTACCAGAGAGATCCTTGTCGAACATGTCCCCAGAATAATTCAAAATATCCCATTTAAAAAAACTATGCGGTGGGGTGACAAAAATTTCAGGTTTGCAAGACCTGTAAAATCCTTCATCTCCCTTTTTGATAACGAAGTATTGCCTTTTGAAATAGATGGTATAAAAGCCAATAATTTTACCTTTGGCCATCGATTCCATTCTAAAAATGAGATTATTGTGTCCCACCCTGAGGACTACTTTAAAAAGCTCTCAGAGCACTATGTAATAGTGGAAAGAAATAGGAGGAAGGAGAAGATTAAGTCCGAAATACTGAGTATAGCCCAAAAAAACAATGTGGTTGTCGATATTGATGACGAGTTGTTGAATACCGTGACCAACCTTGTGGAATACCCTTTTGTGGTTTTGGGAAGCTTTAGCGAAGATTTTCTTAAACTACCAGAAGAGGTACTGATCACCTCAATGAAAAATCATCAGAAGTACTTTTACACCAAAAACAGAAACACCGGCAGAGTAAGCAACCTTTTTATAGGTGTATCAAATACTAGACCTGTAAACGACAATATAAGAAAAGGTTACGAAAGGGTACTCAGAGCAAGGCTTAAAGATGCTGCCTTTTTCTATGAAAACGACAAAAACATCCCATTGAGTGCAAGGGTTGAAGAATTAAAAAAGGTTATCTATCAAGAAAAATTAGGTACATCCTATGAAAAGATGGAGAGATTTAGATCTTTAGCAGCTTTTCTTGCAGAAGAACTCAAGCTCGACAGTAAGCAAAAAGATTTTATAGATAAAACAGCCTATCTCTGCAAAGCAGATCTGATGACCGAAATGGTCTACGAATTCCCTGAGCTTCAGGGTGTCATGGGTAGAGAATATGCCAGAGTACAAGGAGAAGATGAAGAGGTTTGCACCGGTATCTACGAACACTATTTACCAAGATTTTCTGGAGACCAAATACCCACAACAATTTCAGGTACCTTAGTTTCGATAGCAGACAAAATAGACACAATATGTGGTTGTTTCTCCATAGGCTTGATACCCACCGGGAACAATGACCCCTATGCCCTCAGGAGAAACGCTATCGGTGTGCTACAAATCATCAGAGGTAAAGGCTTTAGACTTGATCTTTTAAGGATCATTGAAAGATCCCTTCAGCTACTTGAAAACAAAGTAACCTTCGATAAACAATCAATAAAATCTTCTGTGATCGATTTTATCTTGCAGAGATTTAAACAGCTACTCATCTCAGACGGCTGTGATCCTGATGCCGTTGATGCTGTTTTGGAGCTATCCCATGACATCCTAAAACTTGAAAAAATGGCAAAGGCCTTAACAGATGCTAAAGGCAGTGATCTGTTTACATCTGTAGCCCAGAGCTATAAAAGGATCTCTAATATCCTTAAAAAAGCTCAGCACACAAACACCATTTTTGACTCTAAGCTATTTCAACAAAGTGCCGAAAAAACTCTTTTTGAAAGAATCAATGGTATTTCCTCTGATTTTCAATTATACTTAGAAAGAGAGGATTTTAACAAATCACTTGAGCTATTACTTACATTGGAGCCATATATAAATAAGTTTTTTGATGATGTCATGGTTATGGTGGATGATGAAGTTATAAGAAACAACAGGCTTTCATTTTTGGGTTTTTTAAAGGGTTATTTTGACAAAATAGGAAATTTATCATTGATAAATCAATAAATAAGGAGGACCCCCGATGGCTGTTAAGTATGTATATTTTTTTGGTAATGGTAAAGCCGAAGGACAGGGCACCGATAAAAACCTTTTGGGAGGTAAAGGAGCCGGTCTTGCAGAGATGACAAACTTGGGGATACCAGTTCCACCTGGTTTCACCATCACCACAGAAGCTTGTATAGCTTATCAGAAAACAAAAACATATCCAGAAGGGATGTGGGAGCAAACACTTGAAGGGCTAAAAAAATTAGAACAGGCAACCAAAAAAGAATTCGGCTCAACAACAAACCCCCTTTTAGTTTCAGTAAGATCCGGTGCAAGGGTTTCCATGCCCGGTATGATGGATACCATTTTAAATCTCGGTCTAAACGATGAAACGGTAAAAGGGCTTGCCACATCTTCAAACAATGAGAGATTTGCCTACGACTCCTATAGGCGATTCATCCAGATGTTTAGCAATGTTGTTTTGGGTGTAGAACATGCCAAGTTTGAGAAATTGATATCAGAAGTGAAAAAGGAGAAAGGTTACAGCCTTGATACAGACTTAACCGCTGAGGACTGGAAAGGTCTGGTTGAAAAGTTTAAGGCACTAGTATTAACCGAAACAGGCAAACCTTTCCCCCAGGATGTAATGGAACAGTTAAAGCTTGCAATAAACGCAGTTTTTGATTCTTGGGATAACCAAAGGGCTAAAACATACAGAAAAATCAATAAGATCCCAGAAGACTGGGGTACCGCCGTTAACGTTGTGGCTATGGTATTCGGAAATATGGGTAACGACTCCGGTACAGGTGTTGCCTTCACAAGAAATCCATCCACAGGTGAGAAAGAATTTTTCGGTGAATTTTTGATAAATGCTCAAGGGGAGGATGTCGTTGCAGGGATAAGAACCCCTGAACCGATTGCACGATTAAAGGAGGAGATGCCCGGAGTTTTTGCACAGCTGGAAGAGGTATACAAAAAGCTAGAGGCCCATTATAAGGATATGCAGGACATCGAATTTACTGTAGAAAGGGGTGTCCTCTATATGCTTCAGACAAGGAGCGGAAAAAGAACAGCAAGGGCTGCGGTGAAAATCGCCTACGACATGTACAAAGAGGGCCTGATAGACAAGAAAACAGCCGTCTTGCGGGTTGCTCCTGAACAGGTGGATCAACTACTGCACCCCATGATAGACCCAAAAGAAAAATACACTGCCATTGCCAAAGGTTTACCCGCTTCCCCCGGCGCAGCAGTGGGTAGAGTAGTCTTCACCGCTGATGATGCAGAGAGTTGGGCTGCAAAAGGTGAAAAAGTGATCCTTGTAAGGGATGAAACATCACCAGAGGATATCGGTGGTATGCATGCTGCTGTGGGTATATTGACAGCTACAGGTGGTATGACAAGTCACGCTGCAGTAGTTGCTCGAGGTATGGGTAAATGCTGTATTGTTGGATGTGGGGCTATACATATCGATGAACATGAAAAGGTTTTCACCGTTGGTCCCCATACAGTAAAAGAAGGGGATTATATAACAATAAATGGTAGTACAGGGGAGGTAATATTAGGCAAGGTTTCCCTTGTAGAGCCAGAACTATCTGGTGAATTTGCAGAAATCCTTTCCTGGGCAGACGAGTTTAGAAAACTTGGAGTAAGAACCAATGCAGACACACCCCATGACTCTAAGGTCGCAAGGGAGTTTGGTGCTGAAGGTATAGGTCTTTGTAGAACTGAGCACATGTTCTTTGAAGGAGATAGGATAGATGCAGTAAGGGAGATGATCCTTGCCCATACAGAAGAGGATAGGAGAAAAGCCCTTGCAAAAATAAAGCCTTATCAAAAAGAGGACTTCAAGGGGATCTTCAAAGCTATGGATGGTTTCCCTGTTACCATAAGACTTTTGGACCCTCCTTTACATGAGTTTATCCCCCATACAGATGAGGACCTTCAGAAGGTTGCAAAAGCTTCAGGGGTACCTTTTGAATCCCTAAAGAAAAAGAGGGACGAACTCCATGAGTTCAACCCAATGTTGGGTCACAGAGGCTGTAGACTTGGTATAACATACCCTGAAATCTATGAGATGCAGGTCTACGCCATCATGGAAGCAGCATGCGAAGTAGCCAAAGAGGGTGTAAAGGTCTATCCAGAGATCATGATCCCCCTTGTGGGGCATTATAAAGAGCTTGAAATATTAAGGGACATGACTGTTAGGGTAGCAGAAGAGGTTATGAAACAATATGGTATCACCCTCAAGTATCTGGTAGGTACCATGATTGAGCTTCCAAGAGCTGCACTCACCGCTGATGAGATAGCTCAATACGCAGAGTTTTTCTCATTTGGTACAAACGACCTTACTCAGACTACATTAGGACTCAGTAGGGATGATTCCGGGAAATTTTTACCATTCTACGTTGAAAAAGGTATCTACAAAGAAGACCCATTCGTATCCCTTGACATCACAGGTGTAGGCCAACTCGTTGAGATGGGTGTCACAAAAGGTAGAAAAACTAGACCAGATCTAAAAACAGGTATATGTGGAGAACATGGTGGTGACCCAGCATCCATCTTCTTCTGTCATAAGGTTGGGTTAAACTATGTAAGTTGTTCGCCCTTTAGAGTACCGGTGGCAAGGCTTGCAGCTGCTCATGCAGCGTTAAAGGAACAAAAATAAAAAAACAAAGGGGTTGCAATTGCAACCCCGATTTTTGGTGATTTATGGGCTTAATATCAGGTTCAATTAATTTATTTAGGGTATATTTCAACGATCCCTTTAGGTTTAACACCCTTGAAATAAGTGATATCTTAGACCAATACTCCTTTGATCAGCTATTTAGCGAAGAAAAAACTATAAACTATGGGTTTATCCCTTTCGAATACCCCGATAGAACAAGTTTTGCTGAAAGCTCTGTTATCTACGGTGAACATATCCTTTTTTCCATGAGATACGATGAGAAGAGAATAAATGCCAAATTTTTTAATCTCGAACTCAATCTACAGAAAAAAAGATTTATGGAAGAAAACAAAAAGGAGTTCTTATCAAAAACAGATATCGAATTTATAAAAAACAGTCTAAACAGAAAGCTAGCAAAATTAGCTATCCCTAACACAACGATTATAGAGATTTTACTTGATCCGGATAAAAAGCAGATAATAGTGTCAAATCTATCCACAAAAATATTTGAGGCACTGTCCCATCTTATGAAAAGTGCATTTGATATAAATATATACCAAGAGACCTTCGTGGAACTTGCCAAAAAAGTATTAAACGACCCTGCGAAAATCGATAGACTTTTACAAATAACCTAACGGAGTAAGCATGCTTAAGAAAGATATCAGTTTTTTAGAACATGAATACCTACAGTTTTTGTTGATGAACTACTTTATTGGAGAAAACAACATAGAAATCAACAACGATACCTATACCTACATACCGAAAGGTAGAATAACTCTTTACTCAGAATCCGATTTTGAAAAGATAGATATTGAATCTATTAGCCTTTACAGTTGTAAAGAGATGTACGTATCACTAAAAAATGCGAAAGCAATCAAACAGCTAAGCCTTTCTCTTACAGGTAAAAATTTTACCATCGATTTTGTTTTAAAAACATCCCCCTTGAGATTGACAAGTATTAATGCACCCAAATCCCTCGGTGAAGATATAGAAGATAAAGTTATAGAGAGGATATTATATCTGAATATTGTAGAATCATTCTATGAAAAAACACTAAAAGGTTTTTTAGAAGCAAGGGTTAGTGACAACTGGAACTTTTTGTTGAAAAACTTTAATGATTATTTAAGCGCTATTGATTAAGATTTTTTTTATTTTTAAAATTTCATGCTATAATTATATTATGAATGACACCATAACAACTACGGCTATTAAATATTTAGCGATTAAAAGAGATGGCAGGATTCTACTGGAAGTTGGCCTACGCCCGATTATTTGTCGGCATATTGTTAACAGACATGGTTATGAGATATGTATAGATACCGACATAGATGAAGATGAACGTATAGAAAAATATGTGATAGATATCATGCAACATGTAGGAGTTCAAGACACTCAGTGGTATGAGGAAAATATTGAGATTCTAAATACCATTTTAGACAAGAAATCGATAGATGATTTATTATACAAAATATTGTACAAAATCCTGTCTGATAATTTCACTGATAAAGTAGCCTTTTTTGCTCTAAACGATAGATTACTGAAATTAAGGGGGGTTTCTTACATCAAAAAGGGGGATACTGATTTTGTTTATGATAACACAATAATAAAAAACTGTACCATAGATCTAAGCCAAAAGGGAAAAATAGCTGATACACTTTTTTTCGAAAGGTACGAAGAATTAAAGATAGACGAAATAAAACATAAGAACCTTGAGAGATTCTTTACCAATAAGGTTGCTGTCTTCCCTATCGCTGGTGGTTATCGAACCATCGGACTTTTAATCTTTCAAGATGGTGTATCCAAAGAAAAACTAACAAAATTAGCATATTTAGGCAAGATTCTCTCTTTGGGCATAGATCATCTAAAACTAAACAAACAACTCAAATTGTCCCTTGATGATATAAGCTATCTAAAAGAAAGTTTAAATGTGAGTAGCAACCTAACCCAAATGGGTAAACTCACTGCCTCTGTGGCACACGAGATAAAAAATCCCCTCGTTTCAATAGGAGGATTTGCCAAAAGACTTGAAAGGTTTATAAGCGATGAAAGGGGACTTGGTTATCTTAAAATCATACAGACAGAAACCACAAGGCTAGAACAGATAGTAAACGACATTTTATCCTACTCTAAGGTATTTTCCCTTATCAAAGAAGAGGTAAATATCAAGAGCTTCTTACAAGAGATATACGAAATATTTAAAGATGAACTCATTATTAATAACATCCAGCTAATGATCAGCTGTCCCAACGATCTACATCTATATCTGGACAGCAAAAAGATGAAGCAGGTTTTCATAAACCTGATAAAAAATTCCATACAATCGATAGAATCAAACGGCGAAATCATCATAGAGGTATCAAAGGATATGGATAATATTCTAATCACAGTAAAAGATACTGGTGAAGGCTTTCCCATCGAAGTTATTCAGAAAGCTTTTGAACCTTTTGTCACCACCAAAGAGATGGGCACAGGGCTTGGCTTATCCATTTGCCATAAAATCATAAAAGCCCACGGAGGAGATATCTATCTGGACAACTATGAAAACGGTGCAATAGTGAAAATATATTTACCGTTGAGGGGGTTATATGAAAATTAAGAAAATCATGATAGTTGATGATGAACCCAATGTAGCAAAATTATACGAAGAGTACTTAGCTGAATATGGTTATGAGGTTTTTACAGAAAACAATCCTAACAACGTGATGACATCATTTACATCCTTCCAACCAGATCTCGTATTACTCGACGTAAATATGCCGGAAAAAGATGGTCTCACTTTACTTAAAGAGATAAAAAAAGTTATTCCTAAAATACCTGTTTATCTTTTAACAGCCCATGATGAACATAAACGGAATTTTAACTCCCTTTACGCCGACGAATATATACTAAAATCAAGGGATCCTAAAATAATTCTTACCCTTATAGAAAAAGAGGGGAATAAAATGTCTACTCCTTAGAAATATTTGGGATAGTTATCTCCACCTTTGTTCCAAAACCTAAAGAATCTACATTAATTTCGCCATTTAGCATATAGACTCTTTCTTTGACAGTTTTTAACCCCAAGTGATCTTTTTTATTCATCTCCTTCTCATAATCAAAACCTTTCCCATTATCTTTTATAACTATCATAATCTTCTCATCATTGGTCTGTTTCATAGTTATTCTTACAAAGTTACCACAAGAATGCTTCACCGCATTTTGCACAAGCTCTTTTATGATCCTTGCGATAATAAGTTGTTCAATAATATCAAGTTTTAAAGACTCAACGTCATATTCATATTCAACCTTAAAATCAGAATATTTCACCTCTATATCTTCTTTTAAATTCTCTAAGAACCCTTTTAACCCAGATATCTTCATTTGGTTTATATCATTTTCTATAACCAGCGTCCTTAGACTCTTAATATCCTCCCTTAAAACCAATGCAAGTTCCCCCATCTTATTTTTTATAAGTTGAATCAGAATATAGTTTAGATCCTGTAAGACTGTATCATGTATATCCTTTGCTATCTTCTCCCTTTCCTTCTCCTGGGCCATTAGGATCTCTTTAAAAAAGTCTCTTAAGTTTATATTTTCAAGGTGTTTTAGAAATGAGCTATGCAGAATCTTTATCTCCTTCAGATCGGTATTTAGCTGAGGTAAGGGTATGGACTTCTCTATGGCATCAGCTAAAGTTGTTATGGGCTGCACAATAACCTTCTGTATATTTTTTTTATAACTTATATACATGAACACATATATTAAACTAAAGAAAAGGTTAGCTAAAATAAGATAGATGATATACTTCCAGAGACGGGGCTTTATGTCAACAACATAAAATATCCCAAAGTATGAATCGTGTATTTTATTCAAGAGCAGCTTACCTATCTTAATATTGAACAGTTTTACATCTTCATAGGTATCCTTTTGATTTTTTACTAAACTATATATCACCTCTTCATCCTCTTTTTTCGGTTCTCCAAATGTAATCCCGTGGGATGTTATGTTATTCAGCGTAGATACATGATATATAGATATTTTAAAATCATAATCTGCAAGCTTATCTAAGATATTATGAAGTCTTGTCCTAAAATCATTGAGAACATCTATCTGAAATCCCACCTGCAAGTATATACGCTCGTATGGGAGATATTTCAAAATATAAGCATAATAACGGTTATTTTGGGTGTTGTAAACTGGAAAATCCAAATATTTTAACCCTGTCTCCCTTGCTTCTAATAATCTTAGCTTTGCATTTTCAAATCTAAAAAGATCTACACCCGCTTCTGCTTTATTAGTTGTTTCAAAAATTACACCATTGTGGGATACGAGCCCTACATCGAAATTTTTGGGTAGCTCTATAATGTTTAGTTGATTTAACAACTGCTCAGTGGAGTAAATTTTTTTTTCAACAATAAGTCGTTCTATTCGATTAAAAAGTATATTAAAGCTATCAAGCTTAGCCGTAACCTCCCTTTCATGACTTGAAAAGATCACAGATACAAGCTCTACAAGTGTCCTACTATTTTTCTTAACGACATCGATGCTAACAAGCGAAATAACCACAGACATCCCAATCTGTAAAAGTATCACAAAAAAAACAAAATATATAAAATGTCTACGAAAGAGTGTAATAATACTCATCATAGAGATATGATTTTTAATCTAATAGCTAATCTAACAAGATCTGTTTCGTTTTTTAGACCAAGTTTGTTAAAAATGGAAGTTTTTTGATTTTCCACAGTTTTAACGCTTTTACCAGTATCGAGGGCAATCTCCTTTGCAGTTTTTCCTTCGGCTAACATTTTGAATATCTCTTTCTCAGCTGGTGTAAGCATGAAAAATTTATCTTCCAGATCATTCACACTATCGATTCTATCGATATAGCTGCCTCCTTTTAATAAGGTAATCAAAGCATCGATGAGGTTGTAGGAGATATTTTCTTTTGATATACAACCCATTGCACCTTTTTGTAAGGCTTTTTCAGCTAAGACTATAGATTTGTATGTGGTTATCACGAGTATAGGAACATTGTATTCCTTTTTTATTTTTTGGATTATATTGATACCATCTCCATCCGGCAAATTCAAATCAAGAGTAATAATATGAACAGCCTTTGTAGATAAAATATCGAAGGTCTCTTTTATGTTAGAAGCTTCATAAATCTCTTCAAACAAACCCTCTTCCGATACCACAGACAATATACCTTTTCTAAACAAGGGGTGGTCGTCAACAACGAGTAAATTTCTCTTCAGCATCATTTTTAATATAATAAAACCAATAAAAAGTAAAGAGGAGGATAAAACGATGACCCCCCAGATACCTCCCCCTACCTTAAAATATAAGAACAATCACAGATTTAAATATGTGTATTTAAAATTCATAAAGGGAGATCCTCAATGAATCCAACAGGTCTAACACAGTCAAAATCTTTAATTCTTCTTTCAAAATCATCTGGCTAAAGATTTCAAAGCCATCGTCAGTATATTTTACACTTCTATTCTGAACAACCAATATATAAAATTTTGCGTCAAACATCTTGGCTTTCAGATGTGAAGCATGCTTTATATACTCCACCACATCATTATAGCAAAAGCCATCTATCGATTTTACAAAAGATATCTCCCCTATCCTACCTCCCTCCATTGTTATAAAAATATTACGAATAAATTTTTCATCATTAAGTACAGCACTGCCATTGTTGAATATATGGCGGGGTTCCTCTATAACCTCTCTATCATTATATATTGATCTATAATATTTCAACAAAAGGCTTTTTATCTTCTCCTCGGCAACACTTCTACTTCCAGTAGAAAGAAAAAAGGATATGACACCTAACTCTTTTTTATCATCCACACTCTTTCCAAGATAAAGCAGGAGTATATCTCTCATAGTAATTTATCTATAAGCCTTTTAGGAACAGAAATCCATAGGAAAATTTCCTATGAATACATACTTTGAGAATATGATATAAAAGGGTAAGAGCGGAAAAAAATCCGCTCTATACGGTACTTAAAAGCATTTCTGAAACTTTTCTTGAAAACTCCAAAGGATTTTTAGGTTTTTCACCATCAGCTACTAAAGCCAAATCAAAAATAAAGTTTGATAGCTCTTGTATCTTAGATGTTTTTGGGTCTACCTCAAAAAGCGATTTCATCTTTTTCATGAAAGGATGGTTCAAGTTTATCTCTAATATCCTTTTATTCTCTGGCACTGGTTGTCCCATAGACTCAAAAAACCTCCTCATAGACTCATTCATTGCATTCTCCCCTAACACCAAACAGCACAAGGAATCGGTAAGTCTAACACTACCCCTGACATCCTCCACATAGTCTTTCAAATACTCTTTCATCTTTATTAAAAGCTCTTTAAACTCCTTTTCATTTCTTTCCAAACTCTCCTTCTCTTCACCATCCGCTTTAATATCCCCCTTTGTAATCGATTTTAACTTTTTACCCTTATACTCGTAAAGTCCACCAATTATTATCTCATCAAACTCCCCTGAAAAAAGGATTACATCGAGCGACTTATTTTTAAAATATTCCAACTTAGGAGATTGAAGCAGTTCCTGGATACTTTTACCTGTTATATAGTATATCTCCTCTTGTCCTGGTTGAAGGTTTTCAAGATAGGTGTCAAGATCTATTTTTTTATCAATATGCTTTAAAGTATTAAAGATCATCAATTGGGCGATTTCCTCTTTCCTTTCGATATCGATATGGATACCCTCTTTTAACACATCGCCAAACTGTTCAAAAAACTTTTCATACTTTTCAAAATCGTTTTTCTTCATATTTTTCAAGGTATCTAAAACCTTTCTTGTAATATTTTTGTTAATGTTTGAAACCAACCTGTTGTTTTGTAACATTTCCCGAGAAACATTTAAGGGTAAGTCAGAAGAGTCCACCACGCCTTTTACAAACCTAAGATAAGAAGGTATTAGATCTTCACAAGCATCCATTATCTGTACCTTTTTTACATAAAGGGCTGGGCCGATCTTGGCACTTTTATAGTAGATATCAAAAGGTCTCTTTGCAGGGATAAAAAGTAGTGCAGTAAACTCAACTGTCCCCTCAGCCCTGTAGTGTATTGTTTCAAGGGGATCATTGAAATCATGGGAGATATGCTTGTAAAATTCGTTGTACTCCTCCTGTTTCACCTCTGTTTTACTCTTAAGCCATATAGCCTGCATAGAATTTATCGTCTCTTCTTCGATTTTACCATCTCTTTTAGTAGATAAAACTATTGGATAAGCAATATAATCGGAGTACTTTTTCACAATCTGTTTTATCTTCCACTCATCAAGGTACTCCTTTTCATCCCCCTTCAAATACAAAACAATAGTTGTACCGTTTTCACTTTTTTCAGTATCTTCCACCTCAAAACTACCATCGGCAGTGGATCTCCAAATGACTCCCTTTTCTTCACCAACCTTTTTGGTAATAACCTCTATCTTTTCTGCTACCATAAAAGCTGAATAGAACCCAACACCAAACTGCCCGATAAGATTGAGATCACCGGTCTCTTTAATCTTTTTCACAGTTTCTATAAACTCTTTTGTCCCTGATTTCGCTATGGTACCCAAGTTCATTACAGCTTCTTCCTTATTCATACCAATACCATTGTCAGAGATGGTGAGGGTGTTTTTCTCTTTGTCTGGAACGATTTTTATCTTCCAATCGGTAGAACTCCCTTTAATCTCACTATCAGTAAGTGTTAGGTACCTTGCCTTGTCTATCGCATCTGAAGCATTTGAAATAAGTTCCCTTAAAAAGATCTCTTTGTGAGAATAAAGGGAGTTAATCACAAGATTTAACAACTCCTTCACTTCAGCCTTAAACTCGTATCTTTCCATACCTCTATACCTCCTGAGTAAATTTTACAACTTATTAAAGATAATAGATTTTTTATAAATTTCAAGGGATCAACAGATATTTGTCACATAAAGGGCATAAGCGCCTAAAACCACCGAATGATTTATATCACCACATTTAACACGGTATTTCAACTCTTCCTTAGTCATCTCCTCAATCGTAATATCTTCGAATGGATCAAAGGATGTCTTCCCTCCAAAAAAACAGCCATCAGCTAAATATACAAAACATCTATTGCTCATTATAGCAGGGTTTGGCCTTAATGTTCCCAACAAGATGCACCTTTTACACAAAAGTCCAGTTTCTTCCTCCAACTCCCTTAAAGCAGCATCATCCGCATCCTCACCTGTATGAAGTGCCCCTCCAGGGAACTCTAAGGTATACTCCTCAACAATTGGCCGAAACTGCCTCACCAACACGATATTTCCATTCTCCAATACAGGTACTATCACCACCCAATTGCTTGTGTCTATAGAGGTAAAAGGGGCTTTCACCCCTCTTTTAGTAAACTCCCAATGATGGTGTGAGATATCCAGTATTCTATCTTCAAATATTTTCTCTTTTTTGATAAAACGCCAGTCCTTCGACATTAGAGGATAAGACCACCTTTCCCACCCTTATTTCCAAATCCGCTTAAGTCACCAAGATTAGAAGTAATTCTTATGTTGCTCTTGGCCTCAAGATATTTATTGACAATCTCCTCAGGAAATTTTTTATATTCATACATAATAAAAGTAGCATCTATACTACCCTGGATCTCATCCTCATAAGGAAATCCAAAAGGCAGAATTGCTATCTGCATCCCCGCTGTAGTAGGTATAGTCTGGATGATTGCCACATCGTTTAACCTTTTGTTTTCCTCATCATAAACCCCTATGACTGTATCTCCACTGATCAGCTTAACAAACTTAACATTCTCGTATGATGACATCTGTCCTCCTTCATTTTTTTTAAAACTATAATCAGATATTTCAGACTAATTTTCAAGTTTTTTCTTTAAATTATTTCAAACTTATGCTATTTTTCATTATGGAAAAACAGTTTAGAGAGTTTGTAAATATTGTAAAAAAACTCAGATCCCCAGATGGTTGCCCATGGGATCGTCAACAAACTCTATATTCTTTAAAGGAATATCTCATAGAAGAAGCCTTTGAGCTTGTAGACGCCATAGATAGAAAAGATATAGACAATATAAAAGAGGAACTGGGTGATCTTTTATTACACGTGGTTTTACACGCTGTTATCGCCGAAGAGGAGTCCTATTTTACTTTGAACGAGGTTATAAAAAATATCTCAGACAAACTTATAAGAAGGCACCCACATGTTTTTGGTGATGTTGAGGTTAAAAGTTCAGACGACGTTATGATAAACTGGGAAAAGATAAAAAAAGAGGAAAAAAAAGATAGATCCATCCTCGATGAGATACCAAAAGGGCTACCTTCAATCCAAAAAGCTCTAAAACTACAAGATAGAGCTAGAAAAGTAGGTTTTGACTGGGACAGCGCCGATGATTGCATGAACAAGGTTATTGAAGAATTTGAAGAGTTTAAATCTGCAGTTTCCATAAAATCAAAAGAGGATATGGAACATGAAATGGGTGATCTACTTTTTGCCATAATAAACTTTTCAAGGTTTCTAAATATAAATCCAGATGAAGCTTTGAGGAAAACCAATTATAGATTTTTAAAAAGATTTAGTTATATCGAAAAAAAACTTGCTGAAAACAACCTTAAATTTGAAGACGTCACAATAGAAACCCTAGATAAGTTCTGGGAGGAGGCTAAAAAAATCGTTGGTTAGCTACCTCTTAAGATCAAAATCAAGTACAATCACAAAAGGTTTTATGTTCCTCACAAAAATGGAAAACCCGTGGGCATCCATGATCTTTTTGCATATAGCAAGCCCTAGACCTGTTCCCTTGCTGCTGGTGGTATAAAAGGGTCTGAACAATCGATTGGGATCCAACGAATCGTTGTTGTGATCGTTGATTATAGATACCCTATTCTTCTCAAAAACTATCTCTATACTACCTTTGATTGGAGACGCATAAATAGCATTTATTAGTAAGTTCATAATAACCTGCAATAATTTGTTGTAATCAGCAACAACACTAATATCCCCATGATTCATGGATATATTAAGCTCTTTCTTTTCGTAATCAAATCTCAACAAAACCAATGCCTTGTTGAAAATATCCCTTATACTCACAGTATCTTTGTTAAGAGACATCTCTTTCCCAAAAAAGTTAAATTCCTCCACAATACCATTAAGCCTATTTATCTCATCTAATATCCTATCCATGCAGTCGGCCAATTCATCATCCTCAAGTCTATCGTAGATATGCTGGGACAACCCTTTTATGGAACTTAAAGGGTTCTTTATTTCGTGGGCCAACATATTGGATAGATTTGCTATCTCCTCTGTATGTTTTACCCGCATATATGCATCAGAAAGTTTTTCATACTTAAAGATAAAAGATCGTATAAATATAAGAAGTAACAGAAGAACCACAAGTAAAGTAAATATTATATAGAGATCTTTTTTTGTCTCTGAAATAAAACGATTAAATCTCTCCTTAGAGATTATCACCGTAGCAAAATACAAAGGGTAAAAATTTGTAGAAAGCTTCCCTTTCAGATTTTCCCCAAGAGCGTCCTCAGGGTTTAGTACCCTAGTGAGGATAATGGTATTACCATCCTCTTGTGGTTTTAAATCTTTACTGGGGATATATTTCGATGCTTTATCAGACCTGTATAACACCTCTCCATTTTCAGAAAATATTATGATCTCTTTTATATCCTGGTTCTTAGAAAGTTCTTCTGCAAGCTGTAACAAACTAATGCTCTGAACACTACCAAAATATTTAGGCGCACCTTCAAGGGCCTTTAAAGTGAGCTCACCTATAATCATCAGGTTACGCTTTTGATAACTTTTTAGCGCAGTAAAAGAGGATATCTCATAGTAGGACAAAACAACAATGAAAAATACAGATATAATTATAAAAAAATTGACAGTTTTTATAAGTTTTTTCATAGCTACATTTACTTTAAAAAAAGGGCTTTGACAAGAAGAAAGGGGCTTATGCCCCTTTCTTAGTACTTATTGAGCTACTATAGGAAATGGTCCCCTAACATAACCGACGGGATTAACGTGAAGTTCGAAAGTGTTTTTGCCATCACTTACTTTGAAGACATAGACTGTCCCTCTTGGAACTTGAAACTTCTGGGTATCCTTTATACTAAAACCCTTCAAGTTTGCCGCCATAAAACTTTCTACAGCTTTTTTAGCATCTGCTTCGGACAAAGATGGAGTCGCAACACCAGGACCAAACCCTTTGCCACCCATCATCCCACAACCACATCCCTTATAACAGTTTTGAAACTTAGGCCCCATGCCATACCCAGGACCATAACCTTGTGGTCCCCATGCATAGACTGCACCTGCTATGAATGTAACAATTGCTGTTACTACCAAAAACTTTTTCATATAACACCTCCTTATCTCTTATTTGTAAAAATCGATACACAATTAAAATGCCAAAATGCCAAGATCCTAACTATATGTCAAAGAAGCTCTTTTAAAAACAGCCCATATTTTTGTGCAAAATTTTCCCAAAATGTTATTTTTTTATTAGAACATAAATCAACAACAAAATATTTTAAAACCTTTCTTCATAAAAAACCTATCTCCATATTCAAAACGCCTCCATCGTTAAAAAGCTATCAAGTATAACTTTTACCTGATTTTAATTCTGTCGTAATCACCAATTTTTAGAATCCACTATCCCGTTTTCCGGAATATGAAAGAATCTTATCCTCAAGCATAAACATACTTCTGAAGCTCAACATCTTCAACCTGGGTTTCATCCTGATCATAGACTAAAACGTATATAATTCCTACAATACTTGCAATAATCCACACAATAAGAAAAATATTAAATGGAGCTTCATCTGGCATATCTGACATTACGAAAATACCAAATATTAAAAATAAAAAAGCATTACAATTATTATTTTTAAAGCAACAGGAGAGGGGCTGACCGATGCTATTTTCTTTTTCATTGCTTTATCCTTTCTTTATTTTAATTTTCTTTTTCTGCCCACTAAAAAATAAGATAAAGACAGAATAATCGGAATCAATCCAAATAAAAATTCTAAGGCAATATTGGTTTCAGAGGGTTTCTTAAACACAATTCCTATCATTCCTATAATTATTGCAACAAGAACAATAACTATCCAGATTATTTTTTCATTTTCTTTAAACTTACCTATAATTATATCAATAAAGGCAAAGACAGAAAGAATTATTCCAATACCTATTGCTCCTCCATCAACAGATGCCAGAGCAATCCAGAGTATTAAGCCTATAAGAATGAAAAGCACTATTTTGATAGATTTGCTCATTATTTCCCTTCCGCTTAAAAAATTATTTTACTATTACAAGTGGAAAATCCATACCCCTTGAGTCAACAACAGGAAACTGAGATTCCTTTTTATATTTTTTACTTATTTCTGGAAGTCTTTCTTCCACATATCCCATGAGCTTTCTTACAGTAACTGTCTCTGTACCTCCAGATGCCTTGCCTTTTAAACCTTCAAGGATGGTATATGTAAATACACCATGTCCTAAATCCTTTACCTCTGATGCAAACTGGTCTTTTGTAGATGCTGCTATGACATGCACTCCTGTTGCTCGTGAAAGCTGTGAAAGGGCTTTTCTGTCTTCAAATCCTCTGAATGCCACAAGCATGGCCCCTGATTTACAGGCATCAATTAGAACTACTATTTTTTGTGCCTTTATGTTTTTTATCAGTCCTGCAAATTCATCAGATGATATTCCCTTTGATTTCACATCTTCTTCCCTTTCAGGATAAGTAAGCTCATAAGGGATAAAATACCATTTATCATTGATATTTTCTCCATGCCCTGCAAGATAAATAAGCAAAGCATCCTGTGGATTGGTTTTTTCCAGCTGTTTTAGTTTAGCAGTTATATTTCCCTTTGTTGCCTGTTCATTATAAACTTCTAAAACTTCAACTTTTTTGAATAGCCTTCCACCTTTATGTTTGAAAAATTCAATTATCCCCTTTGCATCTGGCTCTGCATAGTTGAGATTTAATGCAGGGTTTTCATATTTGTTTATGCCAACTGCAAAGACATAGAGATTGGTCTCCTTTGAAGGTGCAGTTAATGTTACTATTAATTCATAGGGATTTGACTCTGTCCTGTCTTTACTAAAG
>JAOAHS010000015.1 GCA_026415135.1 Calditerrivibrio sp.
TTTCCAGGTAGATTGTAAAACTCTACAGTTATCTTCTGATTCTCAACATAGACATCACTATCACTTCTAACAATAGCATCTCCACCAGACTCAAAACTCTTCTGCTTTTCCTGTTTGGATTTAACCACATCACCGCTACCCTCTTTTAAAACAGCTGGTTTATACCCATCTACGAGACTAACCCCCAACAAAGTCCAGCCATCATTTTCGAGATTGTAGCTATCAAACTTCACAGCTAAACTATTGTTTTTGCCCATCAGTAAGAGGAAACCATCCTTTATCTCCCATCTAACAAGATCGCTTCTGGGATAACCCTCTATAATTCCACCTTTACCAAATTTAACCTTAAACGTCTCGTCCCCTTTGGTGAAAACCCAGACCATATTTTCAAACTCAAATGCCTGAATAGGGAACTTGTACTGATTGGCATAAGCCAGCGAAACCAGCATTATGATGATAAAAAGGATTTTAGAAATCTGTTTCATAAGCACCCCCTTTGCAGCTCATAAGTAATTCTAACCATCCACAAATAATTATCAATTAAAATTGCGTGAAAAAATTTCATACTCTAATGGCACAAACTTTGATAAGAATACTACAAAACGTACAGGAGGCAAAAATATGAGAAAAAAAGCTCCTAAAAGACGGATACAGATAATAATACTCATGACTACAGCAACCCTACTATTTGGTTGTGCCACAAAGATGGAAACAAATGTCCCAACAGCAGACTATAAAAAGGAGATAGAGGAATACCACAAAAGAACCTCCCCCAAAGCCCCCACAGCATCTCTATGGACAGATATAGGTAACAGCAGTGCTCTCTTTCTCGACTATAAAGGTAGAACAATAGGTGATATCGTAATAGTAAAGATCGTGGAATCATCCTCAGCCACAAACTCCAATTCCACCTCCGCATCAAAAACATCCTCCTATGACATGGGGATTACAAGTCTTTTAGGACTACCAACCCATTTGGGGATGAAAAATTTTCTTGGCTCTGGCAGCCCTTTTAATCCAGATATTCAGGAAAGCACGAAAAACAGCTTTACTGGTCAAGGGAAAAAACAGAAATCAGACCAGGTCAAAGCCACTATGGCAGCAAGGGTTGTTGATGTTCTTCCCTCAGGTAATTTAGTAATAGAAGGTCAAAGGGAGATCATCGTTGATCAAGAGAAACAGGTGATCACCGTAAAAGGTATAATAAGGCAGAAGGATATAGATGCCGACAATCAGGTTCTTTCCACTGCCATCGCAGATGCCCAGATTAGCTATAGTGGTAAAGGTGTAATCTCTGATGCCAATAAAAAGGGTTGGCTCAGCAATATCATAGATTGGATATGGCCATTTTAGGGAGGTTAGCATGATTAGGATAATTATATTCTTACTGTTGTTCACAATAAATCTTCACGCGGGAACAAAGATAAGGGATCTTGCTAAAGTAGATGGGATAAGGGACAATCAGTTGGTGGGCTATGGCCTTGTAGTAGGATTAAACGGTACCGGCGACAAGTCTGGCACCGAGTTTACCATTCAATCCCTTACGAATATGCTGGATAGAATGGGTATAGCTGTGGATAAGAAAAAGGTAAAAGTAAAAAATGTTGCCGCAGTCATGGTCACAGCTAAACTCCCTCCATTTGCAAAGCCCGGCACAAAGGTGGATGTGGTAGTCTCCTCCATAGGTGATGCCAAAAGTCTTGAAGGTGGAACATTGATACTTACCCCCCTTGCAGCACCAAATGGGCAGTTTTATGCTTCGGCTCAAGGTCCCATATCGGTAGGTGGGATGAACGTCCAGGCTGCAGGGGCAGGAGCAGTAAAAAATCACCCAACAGTTGGTAGGATCCCAAACGGTGCAATCATAGAAAAGGATATCAACTTCAACATATCCGAAGAGAATATAAGACTCCTTTTCAAGGATATCAGTATCTCAAATATCGTCAAAGCAAAAAATATAATCAACAAGTTTTTCAAAAACAGTGCAAACATAGTAAACCCAACAACCATAGAAGTAACAATCCCTAACGAATACAAAGATAAGTATTATGAATTTATGGATACAATCTTAAATCTGGAGATAGATACAGAGACCTTTGCAAAAGTAATAGTTGATGAAAGAACAGGTACCATCGTGATGGGTTCGGATGTCAGGGTGAATACAGTGGCCATCTCCCACGGAAACCTGACCATTAAGATAACAAGCAGCCAACAGGTAAGCCAACCAAACCCATTATCACAAGGTCAAACAACCACCACAACCCAAACAGATATAAAGATTGAAGAAGACAAGGCAAAACTTATGGTCCTACCTGAAGGTGTGAGAATAAGCGATCTTGTTAAAGGCCTTAATGCCATAGGTGTCACCCCAAGAGACCTTATAGCAATATTACAAGCAATCAAATCTGCAGGTGCCCTTCAGGGTGAATTAGAAGTAATTTAGGAGGGGATTATGAACTCAGTCATGAATATAGCCAATAAAAACTTTTTGAATTTAAATAGAGAAGAGCAGTTAAAAAAAGCCTGCGAGGATTTTGAAGCTCTCTTTTACGAAATGGTATTAAAATCAGCAAGAGCTACTGTCCCAAACGATGGTATAATCAAAAGAAGTTTTGGTGAAGAGATTTTTCGGGAGATGTTGGACGGTGAATTTGCAAAAGGTATGGCTAAATCCTCTAAAGGTGGATTAAAGGAGCTCCTTTTTGATCAATTAAAACATACCTTACCCAAAAACTATAACAGTAGTGATGGGGTAAAAAATTCCCATAATCTTTTGGCATAGGTATTGCAAATATATCATAAAGAGGTCGGAAAGAGATTGAAAATTGTTCTAAAGTAATGTAAAGTTTGGTCGATAATCCTGATAAGGGAAAGTAAAGGAGACGGTCATGAGAGTAGAGGACAAATATATACAGAATTTTGAAAAGATAAATAGTATGAAAAAAAAGAGCACAGATACATCTAATGTGCAAGATGGTGGAAAAGAGAAAAATACCATTGCAGCAAGATCTGAGGTTTCCTCTCTCTTAGATAGAGTCAAAAATGCTCCCGATATCAGAAAAGAGAAAGTCGACCAGATACGTAGCCAATTAGAGGCTGGGACCTACAATGTGTCCGGCAAAAAAGTTGCTGAAAAGATTGTTGGTGCAGCTTTAGATAATATTTTCTAACTTCCGACTATACTACTAAACCTAAACGTGGAGGTATTTATGGAAACAATCCAGAACCTTATAGGTGTACTTAAACAACAGCTTTCCTTGTACAATGCCATATATGAGTTGTTAAAAGAGGAGAAATCATACATTTCAAAATGGCAAATAGATAAAACCTTAGAAGTGGTAAAGCAAAAAGAAACCCTTCTATACAAAGAGAGACTCCTTGATGAGGCGAGGGAAAAAATCGCCAAATCCCTCCAGAGAAAAATGAATCTCAAAAATGCTTCACTAAGTGTTCTTATCGAGGCATGCAACGATAGCTCAATCAAAAATGATCTAATCAATTTGAGAAAGGAGATAATTGATATAACCAACAAGATAGCAAATGAAAATATGTCCATCAAAATCCTTTACCACACAAACCTCCAGTTGATTAGAGAATTTTTCGAACAGATGGGTTTCACAGAGAATTACTCCTACGACAACAGTGGCGTAATAAATCACAAAAACATCGGAGTGGCAAGAAGTGCTTAGGTACTTTTTCTTAAAATAGGAGTATAATATGGCTAACATATTTGGCATCCTTCATACAGCTGTATCAGGTCTGTACGTGGCTCAGGCAGGTATAAGTGTAACAGGTCATAACATTGCAAACTTGAACACAGAGGGTTTCTCAAGACAGAGAGCTATCATCTCCACAGAAACCCCTTTGAATGTCCATCCAGGGCCATTTGGAAGGGGAGCAAAACTTGACAAGGTGATGAGAACCTACGACGATGTCCTCGCAAAAACATTGAGAAACGAAACCAGTTCTTTAAGTTATTGGGAAAACCTCCAAACAACGTTGGATAAGGTGAAAATACATTTCAACGAATTGGAATCCGGATCAGGTCTTGGTGATTATCTAAAGGAGTACTTCAACGCCTGGTCAGACCTCTCAAACACCGCCCCTGACAACTCAGATGAATCCTATGTCAAGCGCAGAACACTGATTGAAAAAGCCACAACTCTCACCATGAAAATACGGGAAAGCTATTCGAATCTCGAAACCATTAGAAAAGAGAATGATGCAAATATAAAAATAAAAATCGACAAGATCAACGATATCTCTAAAAACATAGCATATCTAAATTATCAGATAGCCAAATCTGAAGCCAGCGGTAATATTGCAAACGATCTTAGGGACAAAAGGGATATTCTTTTAAACGAACTGAGTAAAATAGTAAACTTCGTAGCATCAGAACAGGACGATGGACAGATATCTGTATTTGTTGGTGGGATATCGATAGTCGATTCCGCTCAAGCGAATGAACTTTTTGCTGTAGAAAATAAAGAAAACAATGATCATTACGATATATACTGGGGAGCCAGTGGACTCAATAAACCCCAGGTGAACATCACTGACAAGATCTTAGGGGGGGAACTGTACGGTGAATTAAAAACAAGAGACGGCTATGTTGGCAAGTATGTAAAACAGATTAATCTATTAGCAGAACAACTTATTACCTCTACAAACAAGCTACATAGCATAGGTCAAGGGCTAAAACGTTTCGATCAGATCACATCAAACAACGGAGTAATAAACCCTTCCTACAAATTTTCTGAAAAGGCTGGTGAATTCCAATACCCAATTTCAAAAGGTACTTTTAGGATAGCGCTTTACAACAATGAGGGGAAAATAGAGACATACTACGATATAGACATAGATCCAGAAAAGGACTCTTTAAATGCCATCATAGCTCGAATTTCATCTGCAGATGGTGATCCTAATGGTGGTAAACTCCAGGCTTATCTTGCAGAAAACAACACATTAAAGATTACAGTAGAGTCTGGATACACCTTTACCTTTACTGAAGACACTTCAAACTTCTTGGTGGCTGCTGGATTAAACACCTTTTTCAAAGGCCTTTCTGCAAAGGATATCGAAATAAACGGACTTGTTAGTAACGACACAAGCTTCATAGCCACCTCTCTTACAGGTGAACCTGGTGACAATCGAAATGCCCTTAAAATTGCAAATATTAAATTCGATTCGCTGAGTAGTGGCGTAACTATAGATGAGTTTTATACCACCTTCGTTTCCATGATAGGAAGTGACAAAAGTCAGGTTGATGTCTTTTACAATACAAAAAAGAATGTGGTCCAAGAATTGAAGATAAAAATGGATCAGATCCAAGGGGTTTCAATGGATGAAGAGTATACCAACATGATCAAATACCAAAAGGCCTACGAAGCAAACGCAAGATTCCTTACCGCTGTGGATCAGATGATAGATAGGTTGATAAACAACACAGGTTTAGCAGGACGATAAGGGGTAAGCCATGAGAGTGACTTTTAATATGCTGTCACTTAAGTATCTAAGTAACTTAAGCAGTAGCCTTGAAAAGGTAACCAACGCTAATGAAAAAGTGGTAAAGGGTAGAAACCTCCTTGCCCCTGAATCAGATGTAGTCTACTACGCATCATCCCTTAATGTCCAGAGGACAATAGATGAAGGCCAACAGTTCTCAAGAAATGCAGAAAATGCCATTAGTTGGCTGTCAAACTATGAAAACGAGTTGCAAAGAGCCTTTGATATAATAAGAAATGCCAAGAACGAATATGCCATTGCCGGTGCAAATGCAAGTCAAAACTCCGTAAGTAGAAAAGCTTTAGCTGGTGATGTTTCCAATCTATTGCAGCAGTTGGTGGATGTAGGCAATGCAAACTATTTTGGCAGATACTTTTTCTCCGGCTATAAAACAGATACAAAAGCCTTTGCCTCCGACAAAAGGGAAGTTAGTGCAGTAAAGATTACTTCCGATGGCGACATACTAAAAAGAAATGTTTTTGCCGATCTTCCAGAACTTAAAGAGGGGAACTATAAATTGGAAGTTACCTCTATGGGGAGTGAGTATATAAGCATAGTTTTAAAAGACGCAAAGGGATCACCCCTTATAATTGACTCAAACGGCTCAGATGAATCAGGTAAAGGGGGGAACCTAGCAGGTACACAACTTAAAGTGAAATTTAGACCAAACGAAGTCGTAAATTTAGGTGTAGGTATCGCTGTAAAACTCCCTACCTCCAATACATCTTTTACAGCTTCCTTCTATTACAAACCTGGTGATGATATAAATTACATGGGGGACAAAGGGCAAATAACCACAAAGATCGGCTACCAACAAGATGTTACTATAAACTTCACCGGCCAAGAAGTCTTCACAGAGGTGGAAAGGATCCTTAAAGGGACAAGATACAACACCATTAAAGGCCTACAGATAACTGAGACCACAAAGTTTTCCCAATTCGATGGAGCCAACATCTCTTTAGCAGATTACATAGAAGTATCTGGTACTGACCATAATGGCCTTAAGGTGGGTACCGCAAAAATACGTGGGATAGATATAGTAAATTTAGATATGACAAATGTCTCATCGAGTGACCGTACTTTCAATTTGGAGTATGCGGGAAAAATCAGATCGATTACCCTAGATGCCAGAAGTTATAAGGATATAGATGATGTGATCTTCTCAATAAACAGAGAGATAGAAACATTGGGTTGGGCAGAGGAGATTGAAGCCAAAGCAGATGGTGACCGTATCCTCATCTCCACCACAAGATCAGGTAATGCTGTAAAACTAAAACTAACTGCAACAGAACAAAACCCCTTCGGTTTCCCCACAACTATAGAAGAAACAGGTAGAGATACAACCTTCGAACTATCCTATGACAATTTTGACAACACTTCCCCATTGAGTCTATCGTTTTCATCTGTTTTTGCCGATGCCCAGGTAGATATATATCTGGACAATAAACTCATATCCATACCCGCATCAGCAGGAAGAACTTTGACAAGCTTGGTAACCCAGTTGAATAATCAACTTCAAAACATGAAATTAGATGCTATCTACAATTTCAGGGAAAATGCAGGTAATCTTATTGTTGAAAAAACAAATATCGATTTCACTAATACAACAGCCCTATCTGTAAGACTCAACGACGGTACCAACAACCTTTACAAGACAGCCACTCCCCGAAAGGTGGGATACCCCTCTGCTAATGAGAAATCTGTTTCAGATCTATTAAGGTTTATCGAAAATCTTTATGATAACACAGTAGATGCACGCCTTGAAGATGGTAAAATAGTGGTTAGCGACAAAAGAGGCGGTCCAAGCAAATTCACCCTAAAGCTCATCCCCAGCAATAGCGGAATCGGATACCCTGAAGTGGAACCAAAAGCCATATTGAAAGGTAAATATACAGGTGGAATGGACGATGAATGGATCGTATCAATGACCTCATCTGGCATATACAGAAATATAACCATAATGGACAAAAACAACAATATCATAAAAGTGATAAACAACATCGATACCACCACCTACAATGGAGGTGAGGTCGATCTCGGATATGGTGTTAAAATGGTATTACCAGGTGAAACAACAGGCGTTGTAACACCGGCACTGAGCTTCAAGTTACAACTAAAGGCTTCCTCCAGCCTAAGTTTTGGTGACATGAACATCGTTCAGGAAGGAAAAAATGTAAACACCTTTAGGTCATTAAAAAATCTATATGATGCCCTAAACCTTGACATACCAAAGGAAGGGATAGGCGCCCCATCAGCATGGAGAGATGATAAATTCAAATCCACAATGAAACCATACCTTGATGGCACCTTCAGGGGTAATTATAACGATCAGTGGACCTACGAGGTTTTAACCCAAGACAAGAAAACATCGTTTTATCTGCAAAAAGAACTCTCCACTTCCTCCATTTCAGAAATAGCAACAGCTGGTAGTGTCAACTTTGATATCCTTCTTAAAGATAAAGATGGCAATATGATCAGGGAAAGCTTCTCCAATGTCCAACTGGCTAATCTTATAGAGGAAATCAATTCTCCTTTAAGAACAAACCTTTATAAAAACGGTGTAAAGGCTGAATTGGTAAACAACAAGCTCGTGATAAGATCTGGTTCGGGCACCCAAGAAGTGGAATTGACCCCTACTGATCAAAACTCAGCTCAGTTATTGGGCTATTCCGTCATGTACAATCATGATAACGACCTCAACACTCCAGATATATCCTCAAACTATAGAACCATATTCAGCAAAAATCAGATCTCTTACAATCTATCCAATGCCACCGATGCCCAGAGGACACTCAGTTTTAATTATTATGATGGAACTAACTGGAACTCAACCTCTATAAAGATAGATAAAAAAGACTATACAGGCTTAGATGATCTTATTGATGAAATCAACAGCAAGATAGCTTCCACCCCTTCAATCGCAGGTAGAATAACAGCAGTCAATATAAACAACCAGCTATCATTTCAATTTAACAACACAATAAATAACCTGCTGATATCTGGCGATAATGAAGGCACTTTGGGGTTTTTTAAGGCTGGAGATACACTTAAGATAAAAGTATCAAATTCAAAAGGTGAGCTTATTAACACACTCACCTTTGACACAGCCAACAAACTAAAGTATGTCGCAGATGGTGTAAAACTCTCCTTCAACACTGGAATAGCCTACGCCACCGACTCCTTCAGCTCCACAGTTGGTTCTGGTATCAACTACGAAATCGGCATCCTCGATAAAGCAGAAAACCAGATAAATGAGAAGCTCACCATAGCAGGTACACGTTATAATAGAGCAGAATCAGTGGTTAACTTTCAGGCGACTCTAAAAACAGTCTCAGAGACTGTAAAAGCAAAATATTTAGGCTCCCGTTCCGAGGATGCTACTGCAGCCATTACTGAATTTCAATTAGCTCAACAGGCATATCAGGCAGCACTGGCCACTTCCACAAAACTGATGCAACTATCGATATTAGACTATATAAGATAAAAATAGGAGGCAAAAATGCAAACTATGTCAAAGACTAAAAAAACTGTTGAAAAAAAGGTTTTATACTCCCTTAAATACGGCAAATTGGAGTTCACCGAAAAAGATCTCTTCTATATGACTACACCCCTTTTAGGTTTTGCTCATCTTAGCGATTTCTTACTGATATCTTCAGAGGAACACCTCCCCTTTTATATCTTCCACTCCGCTGAAGACCCCACTGTCTCCTTCATAGTTGTAGATATCACCATGTTTTTCCCAGATTATGCTCCAGACATACACAAAAGAGACCTAAAAATCTTACAAGCAAAGTCTGTTAATGATCTTAAGCTGTTTGGTATCGTTGTAGTACCCCCCAACCCAAAAGATGCCACAATCAATTTAAAAGCTCCCCTTGCGATAAACCCACAAAAAAGACTTGCAAAACAGATAATTTTGGAGGATGATAGGTACCAGATCAAAACACCTCTGTTTAAGGAATAAAGATGTTAGTACTTACAAGAAAAATTGGTGAGAGCCTCATAATCGGTGATGATATTGAAATTAAGATTGTAGATGTCAATGTAAAGTCTGTAAAGATTGGGATAGAGGCACCAAAATCTGTTACTGTCTATAGAAAAGAGATTTATGAGGCGATCAAACAGGAGAATATACAAGCAACAGACCAGGAGAATATAGTGTCTTTGGTGGACTATATAAAAAAGAAACAACCCTAATTTTTTAATACTGTCAGCCAAAAGATAAACGAAAAGACTGATAGTAGAGTGGATATCATGATGGAACCGCTTGCAAGCTCTCGGTCACCATCCATCATGTCTGCCAATACAAAGTTTACAGTGGCAGGGGGTGAGGAAAGCATTATGATCAAGATCTTCTCCTCGAGATCTAAATTCATCCTTAAAATCTGAAACAGTAAATATGCAACAAACGGCAATCCCATAAGTTTAATGACTGCAACCAGACTCAGATAAACTTTATTACCCCTTATGTACCCCAAATTTATCGTAGCCCCTATTCCTATAAGAGCTATAGGGAGAGCAACCTTACTAACAATTTCCAATGGTCTAACCAAAAAAACTGGTAATTCCACCCTAAAAAAAGAGAATAATAATCCTAAAATGCATGAGAAAGCTATTGGGTTTATTAGTGTTGAGTTTATTACCATTCCCAACTTGCTCTTATTTCTACCCTTACCCATACTTAGTGAAACAACAGATAATAGATTAACAAAAGGAACAATTATAGCCATAAGAATACTACCCACCGCAAGACCTTCTTTACCAAAAGCATAAAATGCCACAGGAAGCCCCATATATGCGTAGTTTGCTCTAAAATTATTCATAGCAAACGTTCCAATACTCTGAATCGGCATCTTTATCACTTTCCCCAACAATATACTAAATACAAACACCAAAAATACAGAGATCATCATCACCAATACAACTGGCAAGTAGTTTGATATCTCTAAGGTTGTCTTTGAAATCTCATAAAAGAGCAGAGTAGGCAAAAAGAAATTAAAAGTCAGTTTATTGGATGTTTTTATATAATGTTCATCGAGGTACCTGAATCTTTTTAGGATATAACCAAATAAAACAACAATAAATATAGGTAAAACCAATAAAGTAGTATCTATCATGTTAAAAAGCTGGAGGTGATCACCTCCAGCTGATTTTTTTAATCAATATCTACTTTTATATCCCAGTTTTTGATCCTCATTGTTCCATTTCTTTCAAGATTGAGCTGCATCTTGAAGCAACGATCAAACAGTTGAGGCTCATGTCCTACACCTTTGCTCAAGCATTCTCTTTCTGCCATTTCAAGGTACTCCATCAGGATAGGCTTGTATTCAGGATGAGCACATTTTTTGATGATCTCACGAGCCCTATCCTTAGGTGCAAGACCCCTTAAATCTGCTAAGCCCTGCTCAGTAACAAGTACATCAAGGTCATGCTCAGTATGGTCTATATGGGGAGCTTTTGGGACTACACAACTGATACCTATTGGGTCAGTCTTGCTTGGACGTGTAGACGGCGTGTGCATAATGGATAGATATGCATTTCTCAAGAAGTCTCCAGATCCACCAAGACCGTTGATCATCCTTGTACCACCTACAAGTGTTGAGTTTGCATGACCATAAATATCAAACTCAACAGGTGTATTCATAGCAATAACACCCAATCTTCTGATAACCTCTGGAGAGTTAGACTGGGAAAGCGGTCTTAATGTAATTTTTGGTGCATAAAAATCCATTTTTTCAAAGAACCTTGGGAATCCAGGATTCTCAGAAAGTGACAACGAACAAGCTGAAGCATAATCAAGCTTCCCAGAGTCAAAAAGATCAAGCATTGTATCCTGTAAAACTTCAGTGTAAACAGAGAGATTGTAGAAATGACCCTTAACAAGGCCACCCACAACAGCATTTGCAATAGAACCGACGCCAGACTGCAACGGTAGAAGATTCTTAGGTAACCTACCCTTCTTGACCTCAAAGTCAAAGAAGTCAAGTATATGGGCAGCAATGGTATCGGAAGTATCATCCAACTCTGCAAAAGCTCTCCCCTTATCCCTATATTTGGATTCGACTATTGCAATGATTTTATTTGGGTCGCATGGCACGTATGGTGTACCAACCCTATCATTTGCCTTTGTAATAGGGATAATCTGCCTATGAGGTGGATGTTTAAGCACCATAATATCGTGCATACCCTCAAAGGAAGGCTCACCAGTATTAACTTCTATAATCACTCTATCGCATACCATCAAGATCTCTGGTATTACACCACACGAAGAGGTAGGTACAAGCCCTCCATCCTCAGTAATTGCAGAAACCTCTATTATTGCAAGATCAAGTTTCCCTGTCTCTGTATCCTTAGTATAGAAGCCGTAGCCCAAATCCTGAGCAAACAGAGAAAGGTGCTTGTCCCCCATTCTTATTCTACCTTCATTAATACCCTTTTGAATATTTTTACCAGTTTGATATGGCCACCTTCTATCAATCATATCAAGAGCTGCCCATCTATCCTCAGTCTCAGCACCAACAGAAGCACCTATGAAAAGGTTAAACTTCCATTTACCCTGCAAATTGTTTTTCTCCACATAATCTGCAAGTGCTATCGGAACAGCCTTAGGATAACCTGCTGGAGTAAAACCAGACCAACCAAGATTCATACCCGGCTTAAAAAATTGGATCGTGTCCTCTGCCTTCATAACCTTTGACAGAAGACTTTTCATTCTTACTCTTGATTCAAGTGTTCCGTAATCTGACATGTATTCCTCCTAAGCATTCCGCCAATGCGGTTTTTTATTTATGACAAAACATTTTTTTGCATCATTTAAGCTCGGTATCTGCTCCCTCACAGTTGTTATCTTACTACGATCAATATCCACATAAGCAATCCCGCTTTCTTCACCCAAGCAAAACAGCTCTTCACCCCAGGGATCAAAACCTGCTGAGTAGCCACACTTGAGTTCTTTATCGTTTTTTACAGCTTTAGAACAGGAGCAACCTACCACATAAGCCTGATTTTCAATGGCTCGTGCCCTCAAAAGAGTCAACCAGTGCAATGATTTGGCTGCAGGCCATATAGCTGGCACCAGATAAACTTCCGCCCCTTCATATGCAGATATCCTAAATATTTCAGGAAACCTTATCTCATAGCAAGTGGCCATAGCAAAGTTAACATCTTTATATTTAAAAGTTGTTATATTTTCGTCTGATTTTAAAAAATATTGGTCTTCCCTTTGGGGTGAAAATAGGAACTGCTTCCTATAGGTCGCTATCACACCATCAGATGTTATACCATAGGTTGTATTGTAAATACCTACAATAGCTTTTTCAGGCATACTACAAACAATTAACTTATTTACTGCGTTTGATTTTAAAAGGCAAATAATTTCCTCTACTCTTGACGCATGATCACTAATACCAGTATAATCAAACCCACAAAACCACATCTCAGGTAAAAGAACAATATCAGCCTCACAAGACAATATTTTACTGACAAAAGTATCGATATTTTTATCAGCCAGACCAGTATAAATCACTTCTTGTATACAAGCTATCCTCATAGATTCTTTCCCTTTTGTTTTTTAAAACAATATCTCTAAAATGTCAAGATATAAATATCAAGAAACAGTATAGATTTTTTCTATAAGTTAAATAGATATCCTTTACCTTATTTCCACTTGAAAAAGGGCAATACTTTTATATAAAATATTTCAGGAGGTTCTCAATGGGTACAGTACTAACCTTTATCAAAGGTGACATTACTGAATTAATTGTGGATGCGATAGTAAACCCTGCAAACAGTGCTTTAATTCTTGGCAGTGGTGTAGCTGGAGCAATAGCCAAAAAAGGAGGTCCAGAGATTCAAGAGGAGTGCAGAAAGATAGGCTTTTGTCCTGTTGGTGAGGCGGTAATAACATCTGCAGGAGGCTTGAACGCAAAGTATGTTATCCACGCAGTTGGTCCCAGATATGGTATCGATACCCCCTCAGACAGACTTCTATACAATGCAGTCACAAATGCTTTAAAATTAGCTGAAGAATACCATATATCCTCTATAGCTCTTCCAGCAATATCCACAGGCATATTTGGATACCCTTTGGATGAAGCTGCCAAGATCATTACCGATGCCATATATGATTTTATAGACAGAAAGCCTTTCTATGTAAAAGATATTATCCTATGCCTCTATAGCGATAGGGATTACGAAACGTTTATCAAATATTCAAAACACAGACATGAATCTTGAGAATACACTTTTTTTCAGTGCTGTTGTTCTTTTTCTCGTTTATGCTCTAATAAAAAACAGAGTCTCAAAAACAACACAAGAATGGACCTTATCTGGTAGAAACCTCAACCAATGGCAAGTCTCTTTTGTCATAATAGGCACACTCGTTGGTGGAGCCTCCACCATAGGAACTACCCAAATAGCTTATGAATACGGTCTTCCATCACTTATATTCACCTTTTCCAGTGCCTTAGCCTGTTTGGTTTTAGCTTACTTCTTTTCAAAAAAACTTAGGCAATCGGAAAGTATCACAGTAATTGAACTGATTGGACACCACTATGGTAAGAAAACAAAAAAGTACCTCTCCCTCTTTGCCCTAACTGGGATATTCTTGCAAACAGTTGCCCAGATGATAGCAGCCTCTTCCATCATAAGAGCAAACCTAAATCTTAACTCATCAGCAGCTATAGCTGTTACCTCCCTTTTCATAGTAATGTTCATCGTGTTTTTTGGTATCACTGGCGCATCTTTTCTGGGTAAATACAAGATTTTTATGTTGTATATAATCATGATTATCTCCCTCATGATAATTCAGTCGCACAACTTACCCTTTCAAGGGTCCACGTATAAAAACTATGGGGCAATGCGGGCCGCAAAGGATATTATCTCCACCCTCATTGGTGTTTTATCCACTCAAACATACCTTCAAGCTATCTTTGCAGCAAAAGATATAAAAAGCGCTAAAAACGGGGCATTGCTGTCAGCAATACTCATACCACCAATTGGGATAGTTTTCTACTTAATTGGTATTTACATGAAGACTACTGCACCTAATATAGCGTATACAGCTGATACCCTAGCCATCTTTCTAAAAACCCACTTACCAGCTGAACTCTCCTCAATCTTCTTAGCATTCCTATTCATAATATCGGTGGGGACAGCTTCAGGATTATTCTTAGGAACTTTAACAATGCTTTTTGAAGATAATCTCAAAAACCTTTTTAAAAATAAAACTAATACCATACAATATTACAGACTAATAGGTATTATCCTGATAATATTATCAGCAATAATTACCTTAAAGGTTAAAAACAGTATTTTAGAATGGAGTTTCTTATCGATGGGTCTTAGGGGAGCCTCCATATTTTTACCCCTTGTTGCCATTATATTCGACTGGAATAAACAAAATAAAATTACCTACTACACCCTTATTCTATCACCAATATGTTATATAATCGCTATCTTCATATTATACTTATAGCTTGACAATTTCCGTTAAAACAGTATGTTCATTAACCATAGTAAGTACTCGGAGCAATTAGATGATATTTGACAAAGATGCCATAAGTTATGACAGTAAACAGATGCACGCCCATAGGGCAGCTGTTATTGCTAATGAGATTAAAAATGCCATCCCCATCGATAAGGATTGGATAATGGCAGATTTTGGATGTGGTACTGGTTTTTTAGGGTTAAACTTTGTGAATACAGTTAAACATATTGATATGTTTGACACCTCAGAAAATATGCTTGCTATCCTTAAAGAAAAAATCGTCACCAACAACATATCCAATGTAAACATAAAAATGTTTGATATCTTTAAAGATAACATCCGAGTAAATCGCTATCATCTAATTATCTCCTTAATGGTGCTACACCATATCAAAGATCTTGCAGGTGCCATCCATAGGCTATCAAATATGGTAAAGAAAAACGGCTTTTTAGCCCTCTCAGATCTGGATAAAGAGGATGGTAGCTACCATGAAAAGGATAAGCCACCCCACAACGGCATAGATCAAACGTTACTTACCGAAATCTCTGTAAATAATGGTATGGAGCTTGTATATTGTTCTACACCATACACTGTGGAGAAAAACAAAAGAAGCTACCCCATCTTCTTACATATATACCAGAAGCTATAGAGAAACTACCCCTTCAAGGTATAAAACATAATACCCAAATACTCTTTGAAGGCCTTTGAAACTATATTTAGATTTCCAGACACGGGCAAAAAATCGTATATGCTATAATACCCATCAAATTTAAAATCAGCCGGTTCAGCACAAATGTTATTAATACCACTTTTTTTAAACAAAATCATCGATCTTTTGGTATGATAAGCTGAGGTAACAAGGATGATATCCTGTTGTTTGAGTTGTTGTAGTATAGCCAAAGTAAAACGTACATTTTCCACAGTATCCCTACTATCCTTATCGGTATATATCCTATCATCCTCGACTCCAAGACCAACTAATATAGCTTTCATCAGATCTGCTTCATAAGGTAGCTTATCGTTAACCCTACCTCCAGTCAAGATTATAGGACCTTTGAGTCTTTTTTGAATTTCAAAGCCTTTTAAAACTCTTTTAAATGAATCTTCACTAAGTTCTTTTTGCCCATAAACCCCACCACTTAAAACAACGATCACACCTCTATCGCATCTGCTATTTCTAAAACCCTTTTCCAGTGGGTACAAAAACAGATCCTTAACAGGGGTAATAGAAAAAAGGTACAAAAGAACTCCAGCTAAAAGCAACACATATCTCTTTAACCCTTTGAGCCAAAAAGATGCCACCAAGAATACCACAATAAAAATACCTGGTGGTATAACAACAGAATACAGGAGCTTTTTCAAAAAAAGCATATCTATTTCCTAATCTTAGCCCAACTGTCCTTGAGCCCCACAGTTTTGTTAAACACCAGCAGATCTTTTGTAGAATCTTCATCCTTTCTGAAATATCCGTTTCTTAAAAATTGGAAATACTCCTCCTGAGTCTCAAGGAGGAAAGGCTCCCCTTTTGCTCTTTTAACTATCAAGGAATTTGGGTTTATATAATCGGTCCAGCTTTTACCATCCTCCACATCATCTGGATTCTCCTTTGTAAAAAGATGGTCGTAGAGCCTCACCTCGATATCCACAGCTTCCTTTGCTGAGACCCAATGTATGGTCCCTTTGACCTTCCTACCATCGCTGGTCCATCCACCACGGCTTGCTGGATCATAGCTACAATAAATCTCCATGATATTACCGTCCTCATCCTTTTTAAAACCTGTACAGGTAATGTAATAACCATGTTGTAGCCTAACCTCTTTACCCGGAGCAAGTCTAAAGAACTTTGGATCAGGATTTTCCATAAAATCTTCCTGTTCGATATATAGCTCTCTGGAAAAAGGGATCATTCTTGTACCCTTATTGGGATCCTCTGGGTTATTCACCGCCTCCATCATCTCCACTCTATCCTCGGGGTAGTTTGTAATGATGAGTTTTACAGGATTTAGAACCACCATAACCCTTTGAGCCCTTTTGTTGAGATCCTCTCTAATGCAATACTCGAGCATGGCATAATCCACAACACTATTACTTTTAGCAACCCCTATCATCTCTGCAAAATTTCTTATAGCCTCAGGGGTATATCCCCTTCTTCTAAGTCCACTTATGGTGGGCATTCTTGGATCGTCCCAACCATTTACGTACCCCTCTTCCACAAGCTTCAAAAGCTTTCTCTTGCTCATGACTGTGTATGTGAGATTGAGTCTTGCAAACTCTATCTGTTGGGGATGATATACTCCAAGCTCATCCAAAAACCAATCATAAAGGGGTCTATGATCCTCAAACTCTAATGTACATATAGAATGGGTAACCCCCTCAATGGAGTCCTCCAACCCATGAGCCCAATCGTAAGATGGATAAATACACCATTTATCCCCTGTTCTATGATGTGGCTTTTTTATGATCCGGTACATGACAGGGTCCCTTAGGTTTATATTAGGTGAAGCCATATCTATCTTAGCCCTTAATACAGCCTCCCCTTCTTCAAACTCCCCATTCTTCATCTTTTCGAAAAGAGTAAGGTTTTCCTCTACACTCCTATCCCTATATGGGCTATTTTTACCCGGCTCAGTCAGCGTACCTCTATATTCCCTCATCTGCTCTGGGGTAAGATGGCACACATAGGCTTTCCCTTTTTTTATTAGCCTAATAGCCATCTCATACATAAAATCGAAATAATCTGAAGCATAGCACTCCTTTTCCCCCCACTCAAACCCTAACCACTTCACATCCCTTTTTATGGATTCCACATACTCTGTATCCTCTTTTTCCGGGTTTGTATCATCAAACCGTAGATTGCACTTACCACCAAACTTTATAGCTATACCAAAATTTAGACAGATAGATTTTGCATGTCCTATATGGAGATATCCATTGGGCTCCGGCGGAAAACGGGTAATTACTTGCTTGACTTTGCCACTTTTAAGGTCATTTATGATGATCTCTTCTATAAAATTTGAAGGGGTAAAATCCATAACTGTTTCCTCCTATATAGTAAAATACTGCGCTTTATCACTATGCACAATAATTGCTGATGTAGTAAATTCTGGCACCATCTGATATGTTTCTGTTATCGTAATCCCCATTTCGTTCGCTCCTAAAAGTTCTGCCAAGACTTTATTCCCCTCTAATTCTGGACAGGAGGGATAACCAAAACTGTATCTTAGCCCCCTATACCTGTTTGAAAGTATAGCATCGATGGAGTTAGGCTCATTTTCGGTGATATTTAGCTCATGTCTAATCTGCCTATGCCAATACTCTGCAAGTGCTTCGGTAAGTTCCGTGAAAAAACCATGATACAAAAAGTATCTTTTATAATCACTATCTTTAAGTGTCTTTAAAAACTCCACAGGCTTTTCACCCAAACTCACTATCTGTATGGGTAAAACATCAACTATCCCCTTTTCGAAAGGTTTGAAGTAATCTGCCAAACAGAGGAATGGTTCTTTGTTCTGGCGGGGGAAAATAATCCTTATGATCTCCCTTTCATCATTGCTCAGCACAACAAGAGCATCACCATCACTTACCACCTTAAAATAGCCATACCTTATATTAAAATCGACAAGGGCATACCCTTTTACTCTGTTTACTATATCCTCATATTCCTTTAAAACAACCTTTTGAATAAGCTCCTCATATTCAGCCATAGACTGTTCTTTTAATTTTTTATATCCCCATCTATTTGTCCAAAGGGTCCTTCTATTGAGAAACGTTAACACATCATCAAAAGACTTAACCGCCCCTTTTTTCACACCATAAAATGGTGGGATAGGAACTACAGATGACGATAGATCATGTTTCACCTCCACTTTGCTGGAGGGGGAAGTCACCTCTTTTCTATTCCCAGACTCTTTTGATCCCATGTTATCTAAACTGCTACTTTGCAAATAAGTAATAGCAGAAAATGCATCCCTACAATAGTAAACCTCACCATCATAAACCGGTACACACTCATTCTTTACAAACCCTTCAGTCAGCGCGGCACCCCCCAAGAGCACCTTTACTCGAAGTCCTCGCCTGTTTATCTCTTCAAGATTCTCCTTCATAATCAATGTAGATTTCACAAGAAGACCACTCATACCAATCGCATCGGCACCTACCTCTATAGCCTTTGCTATTATCTCCTCCACAGGGACTTTTATCCCCAAGTTATAAACACGATAACCGTTATTAGAAAGTATAATATCCACAAGATTCTTCCCTATATCGTGAACATCACCTTTTACTGTAGCAAGCACTATCTTCCCTTTAGGCTCTGTATCCACCTTTTCCATGAAATTTTCCAAATAAGATACAGCTTTTTTCATCACCTCTGCCGACTGCAAAACAAATGGCAGAAGCATCTTACCTTGACCAAAAAGGTCACCTATCTCCTGCATGCCGTTCATAAGAATTGTATTTATAATGTCATAAGGACTATGTATCTTCAAAAGTCTATCCAATACCTGTTCTAACTCTGTTTTATCACCTTTTTTAAGTTTTAGTACCAAAAGCTCCTCGTCGGATAGGTTATTAACAGATTTTAGACCGTTATCCTCTGTTTTCGTGGAATAAAAGTTTATAAAATTTTCAAGGGCACCCTCTTTACCATAAATGAGATCTTCAGCCAGTTTATACTCTTCAGCAGGTATCATATCTTCGGGTAGTATTTTAGATGCATGGACTATGGCCATATCAAGACCTGCCTCAACTGCTTTTCTTAGAAAAACCGAATTAAGCACAACCCTACTTTTAGGTAATAAACCAAAGGAAACATTGCTAAGACCTAATAACGTTTTAGCTCCTGGCAGATCGTTTTTGATCCTTTTTATCGCCTCCAATGTCTCCACAGCAGCATACCTCAGGGTAATATCTCCACTACCAATGGAAAAGGTAAGTGGATCTATGATCAGGTCTTCTGGATCAAAACCGTACTTAGCAGTAAAAGTATCATAAATTCTCTTTGCTATACCAAATTTCTTATCGGCGGTCATAGCCATCCCTTCCTCATCAATGGTTAACCCAATAACCGCCGCAGGGAAATCTTTTACAAAACTTAAAACCCGATGGAGTTTTTTACCTCCATCTTCAAAATTGATCGAATTTATAATAGGCTTACCTGTATACCTTTTCAGAGCTTCCTCTAAAACATCAGGCTCTGTTGTATCTATAACTGCAGGCAGCAACGACATTTTATTCACCATAGAGATAAACATTGACATATCCCTTTTCTCATCCCTACCTGCATATGCAACACAAATATCAACAAAATGAGCCGCCTCATCCTCCTGTTCCTTTACAATCTTCAGCATACCATCAAAATCATCTTTCAATAAAAGTTCTCTAAAGGCTTTACTACCGTTTGCATTAGCCCTCTCACCTATGAGGGCAGGAGGGGGGTTTTGGGTCAATGGGGTTGAAGTATATATACTAGATGCCATCCCCTTAATCTTAAATCTCTGAGGCTCTGGGGCCTTAAATCTATCGCATACTTGCCTTAACGCTTTTATATGTTCATAAGTAGTACCACAACAACCACCGATAATAGATATGGGATAATGATGCAATAGATCCGACATAATCGTTGCCATCTGTTCTGGATTCATATTATAGATAAACTTCCCATTGACATTTATGGGTAGCCCAGCATTTGGAATACATGATATTCTGCCTCCCCAACTGGAGGATAAGGTGCTAAGGGGATCATACATCATATCAGGCCCCAAAGCACAATTTATACCTAAAGAATATAAAGGGTAGCTGCCGATCGTAACAGCCACAGCGCTAAGATCTGAGCCAGTGAGCATCGTTCCATTTGTTTCCACCGTCACAGAAACCATGATTGGTAACCTAACACCTTTTGCTTCCATAGCTCTCCTACAACCATTTATGGCAGCCTTTATCTGGAGCATATCCTGACATGTTTCTATTATGAAAAGATCTACCCCACCATCTATTAAAGCTACAACCTGTTCGTAATACATTATAAATAGATCATCGTAGGATATATGCCCAAGACTAGCCAGCTTTGTACCAGGTCCAATAGATCCAGCCACATACCTACCAAATCTATCTGCCACTCTTTTTGCTATCTGGGCAGCCCTAAGGTTTATTTCGTATACATTCTCCTCCAAACCATATTCAGACAAAACCAGCCTCGTTCCACCGAAGCTGTTGGTCTCTATTACATCAGCACCTACCTCAAGAAAATTACCATGTATCTCCTCTATAATATGGGGTGCAACTATGTTTAAGTACTCGTTACATCCATTTTTACCACCCCATGTTTCGTTAGGTATATCATATTTCTGAATATTTGTCCCCATTGCACCATCAAAAAGGATCACACGCTCTTTTGCAAAATCTTCAAACTTTAGCATTCTTACCCCTTTCCCATGAAATATATACTATAACCATTCCAATAACCACAAGCACAAAGCTTACCAGATGGGGAGCCCTAAAATACCCGATCATCAGGTCGTCCGCCCTAAATGTCGTCACAATACCCCTTATAACACCATAAAAGATAAGGTACAGCCCTGAAATAAGCCCCTTTCCTATATTATTGTCTCTTCGCCAAAGATATATAAGTATAAAAGCTCCAATAAAGTTTAGAATCATCTCGTAAAAAAACGTTGGATGCACCGGTAAAGATCCAAACTCCACATATGCCGGTGGATTATAAGTAGGCGGAAAACTTATGCCAAAGGGGACATACTCTTTTAGCTCATACAACCTGTTTTCAAATTGCACTACAAGCACCTGCTTTTCTATAATCAACCTATGTAGCATATTCATACCTTCAGTACCATTAGGTAAATTAAAAGCGCTTTTTACAGTTTGCCAAAACTGTGGAAATACATTTTTCATCCTGAATATAATATCCGGTGGTGTTATAGTAGGCACACCGTGGGCCTCTCCGTTTGCAAAATTACCAAACCTACCGATCCCCTGTCCCAAAAGCAGAAATGGCAGTATAAGATCAGAGAGTTTAAAAAAGCTGTATTTTTTTCTGGCATAGAGATAGCCTGCAATAATTCCACCTATAAGCCCTCCATGAATAGCAAGGCCCCCATGCCAAAAAGCGATGATCTCAGAAGGGTATTGGGAGTAAAAATCCCATCTTAATATCACATAATATACCCTTGCCCCGATGATGCCACCAAAAAAAGAGATCAAAACTATATTCTCAATCTCTGATGGTTTATACCCCAATCTCTGTCCCCTTTTTTTCACAAAGTATAACCCTAACAGTATCGCAATTAGATACATCAAACTATATACTCTCAACTCAAATCCACCTATCTTAAAAAGATACGGGAACATGTTCACCTCTTATCAAGTCTTTGCCCCTTTCCTTGAGGCAATCAAAATCGAAATAAAAATTAGGCAGATACCAATAAATTTATACAGATCTATCAATTCCCCAAATATGAAATAAGCTAATATTGTTGCCCCTATAGGTTCACCTAAAATCCCAATTGCCACCATCGAAGGTTTGAGATGCTTCAAAGACCAATTCACTGCAGTATGACCTATTAGCTGGGGGAAAATAGCCAATAAAATCATGCTGATATAAGAAGTATCTTTATATCCAGTAAAAGGTAGCCCCTGAAAAATAGAAAATAGTAGCAAAAAGATTGCGCTTGCCGTGTAAGCTACAGTCACATAAGTCACTATATCAAGCGTCTCTCGAACTTTACTGCCAATAAGCAGATAACAGCTTGCACATATAGCCCCAAACAGCGCCAGAATATCCCCCAGAAGAGCATTTTTATCTGTAATCACCAAGCCCTTAAGACCACTGTCCCCCAATGCCAGAATCATACTACCAATAATCGATAAAAAAATACCGATTAAAATCTCTTTATGTAACCTCTCTTTGAGAAAAATCACTGAAAAAAGCCCCACAAAAAGTGGATTGGTGGTCACCAACACAACACTGCTGGCAACAGAAGTAAGCTTTAATGAAGCAAACCAAGAGACAAAATGCAAAGAAAGGATAAACCCACTAATGATCGACAATACAAATTCCTTCCTCCCCAGAGTTTTAAATGTATGCCCTTTAATTTTGAAAATGATGAGTAGTATAAGCGACGATATAACAAGCCTGTACGTGGCTATCATCACCGATGGAACGTCATCACAAAATTTTACCAATATTGATGCCATCGCAAGGGAAATGATTCCAATTGTAAAAATAGTTATATTCTTAATCACTTTTCACCTTTTTACCAATTTTTATTTCAATCATTAGCATAGAAATAAATATAAGAAAAGCCCCTAAATATTGGATCCGGGTCAAAACCTCTCCCCCTATGAAATATGCAAAAAAAGCAGAAGACAATGGTTCAAAAGTAAAGATTATTGCAGCCTTAGTGGGAGATGTATACCGTTGAGCGTAAGTTTGTATCAAAAAAGCCACCACAGTAGCAAAAACACCTGTAAGCAACACAGCAAAAACCATCTCCCCATCAAATCTAAATGTAAAGCCCCACCCTTCCAATATAATGGCAGCACCTATCGATAAAACAGTAAGAACAAAAATCTGTATTGAAGTAAGAGCAAAAACATCATCCCTTCGTGCATAATAATCCACAAAAATGATGTGTAGTGCCACAAAAAACGCATTTAGCAGCACCAAAAACTCCCCTATCCCCACTTTTACCTTTCCAGTAAAGCTTATCATCGAAAGCCCCACAAATGCCATTACCACCGCCACACCAGTCTTCAGATCTAATCTCTTTCTAAAAACGAAAAAACCTATCAAAGGCACAAAGATCAGATATAACCCGGTTATAAACCCCGTTTCAGATGCAGTAATAAATTTTAACCCCATTGTCTGGCAAGTAAATGTAAGAAAAAGTATCAGTCCCAGTATGCAACCATCTATAAATACCCTTTTATTCATTTTTTTAGGTCTATATAAGAAGATCAAGAGTAAAAGTACAGATGCCACAGTAAACCTTATTGCATTAAACGTTATCGGTGGCACCCTTTCCAAAGACTGTTTCACAATGATAAATGTGGATCCCCAAATCAAAGATATTAACACAAGCAACATATCTGCGGTAAACGATGAAATCCCTCTATGCAACTTTACCCCTCACAATATACCCGATATTGGGAATAATTATCCCCAAAAGGATCAAGATCATCCCAGTTATCTGCAACAATACAACCCTTTCCCCAAGCATCAAAGCTGATGCAGTCACAGTTACAACAGGCTCAATGGTGGAAAAAATAGACGCATAAAAACTACCGATCTTATCTATGGCTACATAAAGAAGGCTTACAGCTAAAAACGTAGGTACCAGCCCAATCAGCACTGAAACTAATGCTTGCTCCCTATTCAAATAGAAGATATCAATAGGATTGTTAAAAAAACTAAAAGCCACCGCCGTGCTGAGAATCACATAAAAACTAAATGTCATAGGTCTTATATTTTTAAGTGACTTCTGCACAAAAATCAGATAAAAGGAGAACACCAGCATAGCACCAGCAGCGAATGCTACCCCTTTTATATCCTGTTTTCTTGCAAAGGCATCATAAAAGATCATCCCACATCCCAATGCTATCAAGACCATCGAGAGTATATTGTTAGAAGTAATCCTCGCTTTAAAAAATATCCTTGAAAGCACCGCCACAGTCAATGGGTATATATAAAGAATAAGAGACGTGGTAGAAGCTGATATATACTCCAATGCTTTGAAAAAGAAAAAGCTCTGTAACAGATAAAGAACCCCACCTGCAAAAATAGCTTTCATAAGGTCTTTTAAACATATTTTAAACAGTGTCCTATCTTTCATTAGAAAAAATATGAAAAAAAGTGACGAAGCTATAACAAATCTGTAAGTGAGCAACTGTAAGGAACCAACACCCAGATTTGTTCCAAGTTTACCGAGAATAGCTAAAAACCCAAAAGCTATAGCAGACAAAAGACAATAAAGGATACCAACTATCATTATAAGTACAATATTATCGTTGTTACCAAGCTACCGACAATTATCGTTAATAAACTTAGCCTTACCAACCCAACTCCCAACTTAGAGCCACCTATATAAAAGACAATGACAGTTTTTACAACAGTATTAACCATAACCGCCAAATATATCCCCAAAACAGCCACCCGCTGAAATAACTGTTCCTGTGAAAGTTTAGAAAGATAAATCGTTATAGCATCCACATCACTTATACCCGATATGATAGATATCATCACCAAACCATAGCTCCCAAACAGCTCCTTGCTCTTTTCTGCAAGAAAAATGATGAAGGTAAGCAACAATGCAAATTTAATAGATGAAGCAAGATCCATCGGGTTTTTAAGCACAATCTCAGCCCCTTCTGCCCTGTCCACCTCTTTTTTCATAAGCATAATACTTATTAAAATCGACACCACCATTGAGATCATTATAAAGCCAACTTTTAAAGTAATAAAGTCACTAAAAATAGTAACCAACACAATCACCCTAAGAAACATGACTGCCCAAGAACTCAAAATACCATATATATACAACTTTGGATTGTTTTCATTTTCCCTATAGAAATTAGACAAATTGATCGTAACAGCTGTTGATGACACCAATCCACCTAAGATAGACGACAAGAAAACCCCTTTTTTGCTACCAGCCAACTTTATCATAACATAACCAGCAAAAGATATAAAAGAAAGTACTATCACCACCTTGAAAATATCAGTATATTTGATAGCTGTCCAATTACCCAATGGCTTATCCGGCAGCAGAGGGTATATTACAGCAATCAACACCAGAAATTTAAACAACGACAATAATTCAGCAAAATCTATCCTTTTTAAAAAAGAGTGTATCTGTGGTTTGAGACTGAGCAATAGTACCATGATCACAGCAGATGCAGAGGAAACATAACGATAACCAAAAGCTGCTGATGCTGATATTATAAATGTTGCTAAGAGGGAAATCTCAGTGGTTATCCCCCTATCCTCTTCCCTTTTACCCTGAGAAAAAATCACCGCCATAATAAATGCAAAAGATAAAAACGCCACCAGAAAAATATATATATTTATTTTTAGAGCGAGATATGTAGAGATAGATGCATATATACCGGTGATAGCAAAGGTCCTAATCCCTGCTATCCTTTTACCTTCATCTTCATCCTTGTAGTGCCAACCCCTCTCAAGACCTATGAGAAGAGCAAGTCCCATAGCTATAATCAGATCAATATAGTTTTCCATAGCATCAAAAAAGGGTGGGTTTCCCCACCCAGATTATGTTTAAAGCATTGGCGCTATGATCAACGAAACAATACTCATCAACTTTATAAGGATATTAAGAGCTGGGCCACTTGTGTCCTTAAAGGGATCGCCCACTGTGTCACCTGTTACTGCTGCTTTGTGGGCTTCTCCACCTTTCTTTTCACCTTCAAGTTCACCTTTTTCTATGTATTTCTTAGCATTATCCCATGCTCCACCAGCATTTGCCATTAATAGTGCCAAAAGAACCCCTGATACGGTAGCACCAGCAAGAGTCCCCCCAAGGGCCTCTTTACCAAACACAAAACCTATAACAACAGGTGCAATGACAGCCAAAATTCCAGGTAAGATCATCTCTTTTAAAGCTGCTTTTGTAGATATATCAACACATGTTTTTGGATCTGGCTTAACACCGGGCTTACCCTCAAGAAGTCCCGGTATTTCCCTAAACTGTCTTCTGATCTCTTCCACCATTTGCCCAGCGGCTTTACCAACAGATGTCATTGTAAGAGCTGCAATCAAAAACGGCAAGAAACCACCAATAAATAGCCCCACCACAGTGTATGGACTTACCAGATTTATCAGCTTAAGTCCAGCAGCGCTGGAGTAAGCAGCAAAAAGAGCTAACGCTGTCAAAGCTGCAGACCCAATAGCAAACCCTTTACCCATAGCAGCAGTGGTGTTACCCAAAGCATCAAGGCTGTCTGTAATCTTTCTCACATCTGGTCCCAATTCAGCCATCTCTGAGATACCACCAGCATTATCAGCAATAGGTCCATAGGCATCAACAGTCATCGTTACACCCACTGTTGCAAGCATACCAACTGCAGCAAGGGCGATACCATAAAGACCTGCATAATGGTTTGCAACAAGTACAGCTACAGCTATGGCAATAATAGGTAGCACTGTACTTTCAAGACCCACAGCAAATCCCTGTATAATATTTGTAGCAGGGCCTGTTTTAGAAGCCAAAGCTATCTTTCTAACAGGACCAGCAGAAGTATAGTACTCTGTTATAAGCCCAATCAAAATACCGGCTATTGTTCCAAAGAATACTGCAAGAAAAACACCATTACTGATAGCCTGAGAAGCAATCGTGAAATAAGAACCTACCAAGAAGAGAATAGCACCTATAAATGTTGAATATCTCAGGGCGTTTTGTGGTGGAAGGTTTTTAAGCACCATCATGGAGAAAATACCTATTATAGAGGCTATAGCACCTATGACTGCAAGCAAGATCGGAAGGTACATAAGCTGAAATCTAAGGGTCTCACCTCCTAACTGAGCCAACTGTTCTGTGGAGGCTGTAGCAGCGATTGCAATAGTCGCAACAATGGACCCCACATAGGACTCAAAAATATCTGCACCCATACCTGCGATATCACCCACGTTGTCACCGACATTATCAGCAATAACACCGGGGTTTCTCGGATCATCTTCAGGGATACCAGCTTCCACCTTCCCCACAAGGTCAGCACCCACATCAGCCGCCTTTGTATAGATACCACCACCTACTCTTGCAAAAAGCGCAATTGAAGATGCACCCATCGCAAAGCCGTTGATGTACTTTGCTGTAGTAGGATCACCGAAAATAGCGAATAATATACCAACACCTATAAGACCCAAACTAGCTACTGCCAAACCCATTACAGAGCCACCCATATAAGACACAAACAAAGCCTTGGCCATACCTCCGCTTCTGGCTGCTTCACTGGTTCTTACATTTGCTCTGGTTGCAGCCTTCATACCGATAAAACCAGCCAATATAGAGGCAATAGCCCCCAAAAGAAAGGCAGCTGCAGTTTTAATCCCGAGATCAGACGAAATTACCATCAGTATAAAAACAGCCACAATAAAGAAAACCAATATCTTATACTCCCTAAAAAGAAAAGCCATGGCACCTTCATGAATCATGTCGGATATCTCTTTCATCTTCTCATTACCAGCGGGCTGGCTTTTGATGTAATTATAAAGAACTATAGCTAAAACGAGTCCCAATACTCCTACAACCGGAGCCAAATACATTAAACTGGTCATTTCTGGTTTACCTCCTGTACAATTTTTTTATTGTTGTATAAATTCATTGAGACCTGAACTCCCTTCTCTAAAAGAGCTAAAAGCGCATCCGCTCCCAAATCGATAAATTCTTTTAAATACCCTTTTTCCGTCCTATCAAACTCAGAAAGCACATACCCGCTGATATCCTTATTGACAGGCTTACCGATCCCCATCTTAACCCTAATAAAATCATCCCACCCAGAAGCAGCTATTATCGAATCTACACCCCTGTGTCCACCGGATGAGCCACCTTTTTTTATTTTTATCTTACCAAACTCCATGTCAAGGTCATCATGAACCACAACCATATTGGTAAAAGGTATATCAAAGTACCCGCATATCTCTACAACAGATTTTCCACTCAGATTCATGTATGTTTGAGGCTTAACCAGATAGCACCTCTTACCATAGATATCAAGTACGGTATAATCAGCTTCAAAGCCACCCCTATAGGATCCACAAAACCTTTCTACAACCATATCTATCACCATAAAACCGATGTTATGCCTCGTTAAAGCATACTTACTGCCTGGATTTCCAAGGCCTACAACAATCCATCTATTATTCATATATTCATGAAAAGGGAACTTATACTCTCTTTTTTATGAATTCTGACAATTGCCTCAGCAAATAGATCAGCTGTGGACAAAACTTTAAGCTTAGAAAAGGACTGTTTCTCTTTTGTAGCTTCAATTGTATCGGTGATCACCACCTCATCTAATACACTTTTTATGATCCTCTCGATCGCAGGACCACTTAAAACACCATGAGAAGCACCCGCCACCACAGATTTTGCTCCATGCTCCATAACAGCTGCAGCAGCTTCGGTAAGAGTCCCTGCAGTATCTATCATATCATCAATTATGATAACACCCTTCCCCTTCACCTCACCTATAACATTCATAGCCTTCGCCACATTGGGTCCAGATCTTCTTTTATCAATTATAGCAAGGGATGTATCTAAAGCCTTTGCAAAGCCCCTTGCCCTTGTAACACCTCCAGCATCCGGCGAAACCACCACATAGCCCTCACCACACATCCCCTTTTCCCTGAAATATTTGGCAATAATAGGAATAGAATACAGGTTGTCCACCGGTATATCAAAAAAACCTTGAATTTGTCCCGCATGCAGATCCATCGTTACTATTCTATCTATACCAGATTTTGTTAAAAGATTTGCTACCAGCTTAGCTGTTATAGGTACACGGGGCTCCACAGTCCTATCCTGTCTCGCATATCCAAAATAGGGGATCACCGCCGTAACACTCTTTGCAGAGGCCCTCTTAAGGGCATCCACCATTATCATAAGCTCCATAAGATGGACTTCAGCAGGGTAGTTTGTGGACTGGATGACAAATACGTCCCTACCCCTTACCGACTCATTTATACGAACAAAGATCTCACCGTCGCTGAATTTGCTAACAGTAGCATCACCTAATCTGATACCAAGCTTTGACACTATCCCTTGTGCCAATGTTTTATTGGAATTACCTGAAAAAACTAAAAAATCCATAACTGCTCCTACAAATTATTAACCATACAAACAAAATAACCCTGTCTTTTCTTAAAAAACTCTGCCGTCTGCTCCAAGCACCCCCGACTTGAAAACAAACCAAACACCGTTGATCCGCTACCACTCATTAGTGCTCCATCAGCCCCTTTTTCCAAAAGGGTTTCTTTAATCCATCTTAACTCAGGATACTTAACAAACACTGTTTTTTCAAAATCGTTCTCAAGCCCATTAATGATATCAGGGTAAGATAGAAAACCTTTATTACTACAATTCTCACCATCGTTTGTCAATCTTAATTTCACCCCTTCATAAGCCTCTTTTGTGGCAACTGAAAACATCGGTTTAACAAGTAATATATTCATCTTTGGAAGCTTAGGTCCATCGACAATCTCTTCCCCTCTACCGGCAACATAAGAGGAATACCCTTCTGTCAAGAAAAAAACTGTATCGGAACCAACCATCTCCAATACCCCTCTCTTTTCCTCTTCTTTCAAGTTCAAGGAAAAAAGCCTGTCAATTAGCTTTAATGCTGTAGCTGCATTACTACTACCACCACCTAAACCTGCACCCCATGGAATCCGTTTGATCAGAAAAAACTTCACAAAACCTACCTGATATCTCTGTCTGACTATCTCGTATACTCTTGTGATGATATTGTCTGGGCCTGTAGAAAGCCCAACAGCATCTGATATTATTTCAAACCTGTCGGCTCCCTCAACAGCTATCGTATCATAAAGGGATACCTTCGTCATAAGGGATGATATATTATGATATCCATCATCCCTTTTGGAGATCACACGCAAATACAGGTTTATTTTAGCATAACTTCTTTCTATAAGCATAAAATCAATTAAATATGATTTTTAAGAATCTTTTTTTACTTTCCTGATGAAGCTGTATCTCCTTTATACTACCATCTACCACAGTATAGGTAGCCTCTAAATCATCCTTAACAATCTTTGTAATTTTATAATCCTCAGCAAAAATAGCAATATCATCTTTTTGGAAGATTATCCTCCTACCATCCTCATAAAAAAGATAGCTTTCATCGGGTCTAATACCCGGATAGTTAAGCAGATGTATATACCTGAGCATCTCTTCCAGCTTTTTAGTCTGATTGCTGTTTAGTGCTACAGAGTCATTATCCTTTTTTATATCGAGCACGCCGTTGTTATATTTTGCATTATACAAAACCATCCCAAAAGGTCCAAGTATTACAAGTTCACCATTATTTTCACAATCCTTCTCTACTAACCCCTTCATTTTTATCTTTATCTTTTCATCCTGATAATCAAAAATAACGCTACTTTTGTAGCTACATATCGTCTTTGTTGATCCATTGACCTGTTTTACTAATTCTTTCAATCTTTCAATGTACTGACTTTTATTATCAGATTGATTATCATATAAAGGTTTAACCAAAACAACTTCCTTCTTTGCACAACCAGAAATGAAAAGTAAAACTAAGAGGGATACCTTTAGCCAGAGGGATATCATTACTCTTTTAACACCTCATCGATTGTCTTCTTAATGCCAAGAGCTTTCATAATCTCCTTCATATGATCTATCATCTCCTGTTCGTTAGGGGTCAATTTCAAAGCTCTTTTCTGGTATGTGAAGGCTTCATTGTACCTTTTCAACCTATAAAGCACCCAAGCCATACTATCTAAAAATGCAGGATTCTCCGGCTCCATCTTTAACGCTTTTTCTATCATAACATAGGCTTCTTCTAAATTTTTGTTTAAGTCTGCATAAAGATAGCCGAGGTAGTTGAGGGCAGAAGCATTATTAGGGTTTAGGGCAAGTAACCTTTTCAAATACTCCTCCACCTTATCATATTGCTTGATTTTTTCATAATAATCAGCAATATCCATCAAAAGTTCTTCATTATTAGGATAATGTCTCAATGCTTCCTGTAACACAGCCAACTGATTCTTTTTTTCACCTTTTTCCCCTAAAATTGAAGCCTTTATGCGATAATAATCCACATCCCTTTCATCCTTTTCCATCTTTTCTATAGCTTCTAATGCGTTTTTATAATCCTTTAATCTGAAATAGGAATAAGCTAACCTCTTTTTAGCAAAACCATGCTTTAGATCCCTGTTGATAAGTTCTTTATAATATTTTACAGCAGACTCAAAATCTTTCTTTATCTCGCTGATCACACCCATATAGTAGTAGGACGTGGTATCACTTTTATCCTCTTCCCTTAGCCTATCAAACCATCTAAAAGATTTATCATACTCCTTCTTTTCAAAGAAGATACCAGCTAACTGCTTTAGGACATAGACCTTTTCCCTCCCAGTTATCTTATCTGCAATCAACTCATAGTATTTCACCGCTTTATCAAAATCCCCTTTGACACGATATAGCTCAGCCAATCGGTACTCAGGGATAATCAACCCTGGTTTATCCTTTACAGCTTCTTCGAGATATTGTATAGCTTTGTCGGTTTGATTATCTTGAATATAAATCTCAGATAACATCAAAAGGGGCATGAAGTTTTTTTCCAGCTTCAGTGATGCCTCAAAATCTTTTATCGCTTTATCCTTCAGTTCTAAATTATAGTAGAACATCCCCCTTTTGTAGTAATACTCCGGTTTTATCTCCTTTTCCAAAATCTTGTCCAACGACTGAATAGCACAGGCATAATCCCGTCTCTGTTCACATATTTTAGCCAAAAGTTCATAATTTTCCACCGAGGGATCTATTTCCACAGCCTTTTTCATCTGTAGCACTGCTTCATCGTGGTTGTTAAACACATTTGCCAAAGTACTTGCATAAAATCGCCTTAACGTAGAGTTTTTAGCATAGGTCTCGTTGCTAAACGCATTGTTCATAAGTTTTTTAAAATCATCGTTTCTACCCGCAGCTATATACACCTCAGCCAATTTTATAACAACCCCTTCATCTACAACAGACCTATTCAGCCTTTCGAGTATAGGGATAGCTTCTTTAATATTACCTTCATTGATAAGCATATTAGCCCTTAAAAACTCCTTTACCACGTTCAGATCCTCAGCAAAAGCAAGATACATAGATGAAAGTATAAATATAACTATAAATAACCTTTTCAAAACACACTCCTACTTCAAATGTTTATCCAAGAAATCGGTAGCTATCTTCCCAGATATAAAATTATGATTTTCCAAAATCTTTTCATGTAGAGGGATAGTGGTCTTAACCCCTTCAATAACAAACTCCTTAAGGCACCTTTTACCCCTTTCTATAGCCTCGTTTCGATCCCTACCATGAACTATCAGTTTTGCTACCATTGAATCATAAAAGGGTGGAATAAAGTAGTCTTGATAAGCTGCAGAATCTACCCTTACACCAAAACCACCAGGAACATAATAGGCCTTTATCAGGCCGGGTGAAGGGGTAAATTTCTCTGGATCCTCGGCATTGATTCTGAACTCTATGGCATGTCCATTTATCTTGATATCCTCCTGATCAAAGGGGATCTTGCCAGTGGCAGCAACAATTATCTGCAATTTCACAAGATCAATACCCGTTATCATCTCAGTAACAGGATGTTCCACCTGTATACGGGTATTCATTTCCATAAAATAGAAATTACCATGCTTATCCAAAAGGTATTCTATGGTACCTGCGTTTTTATAGCCCAGCTTTGCTATGGCATTAGCAGATACCTCCCCCATTTTCTTACGTATCTCGTCGGTTAGCGCCACACTTGGAGCTTCCTCTAACAGCTTTTGATGTCTTCTTTGTATTGAGCATTCCCTCTCAAAAAAATGAAGCCCTTTACCATTTCCATCCCCAAATACCTGGATCTCTATATGCCTAGGGTCTTCTATTAGCTTTTCAATATACACTTCATCGTTACCAAAGGCATTTTTTGCTTCCATCTTAGCTGTCTCAAAATTCTTAAGAAAAGTCATCTCGTTGTGGGCCATCCTCATACCTTTACCACCGCCACCAGCAGAAGCCTTTATCATCACTGGAAACCCTATTTTCCTTGCTATATCCAAGGCCTCTTTTGAATCCTTTATCGGGCCATCACTTCCGGGCACCACTGGTACCCCTAACTTTTTCATGGCATCCTTAGCATTGGACTTATTACCCATCAAATCGATATGCTCCGAAGATGGACCAATAAATGTAAAGCCACATTCTGTACATATCTTAGCAAACGTAGCGTTCTCCGCCAAGAAACCGTAACCCGGGTGTATAGCATCAGCATCAGAGATCTCTGCTGCAGCAATGATGTTTTTTATATTCAGATAACTCTGTGATGGTGCAGCTCCACCGATACATACCGACGAGTCTGCAAAAGCCACATGAAGAGACTCCCTATCCGCCTCAGAGTAAACAGCCACCGTTTCTATACCTAACTCCCGACAAGCACGAATGACCCTTAATGCAATCTCGCCTCTATTGGCTATCAAAACCCTTCTAAACATCAGAATTCACTCCTAAACCTTTTCCACAAGGAAAATAGTCTCACCAAACTCGACAGGAACACCATTTTTACCTACTTTCTTCACTATCTTACAATCAAACTCCGCCTCAATCTCATTCATTATCTTCATGGCCTCAATTATACAGAGGGTCTTACCCTTCTGAACCACATCCCCCTCTTTTACAAAAGGTTCAGCACCGGGAGCTGGTGCTTCATAAAATGTTCCTACAATAGGTGATTTTATCTCAATAAGGTTTGAAGCAACGGATTCTGTCGCTTGGATTGGCTTTTCTGTGGAACCTGTTGCAACAGATACTGATGGTTGAACAGGCACAGGTTGTTGTGTAACACCTACAGGAGGCATTTGGGGCAAAATTACCTGCCCACCTTGAACATTTTTTGAAAGATATACCCTCACATTATCACATTCATATTCAAACTCAGTAAACCCAGATTTTTCGATAAACTTTACCAGTTCCTTTAATTCTTTGATATCCATAAACACACCCCTTTATTTTTTCCCTCCCTTTCTCCCCCAAAACGTAGTTTACCTACTTACCCTTTCAATATAAGAACCATCCCTTGTATCGATCTTAATAATATCCCCCTCATTTATAAAAAGGGGAACGATAACCGTACCACCAGTACTTACCTTTGCAGGCTTGGAACCACCACTAACTGTATCACCCTTTATACCAGGGACAGTCTCCACAACTTCCAACTCAACAAAATTAGGGATCTCGACCCCTATCGGCTTCTTATTAAATATTTGTACCCTTACAATAATATTTTCTGGCATAAACAGAGCTACTTCCCCCACTTCTTCACTGGTCATCGTTATCTGTTCATAACTCTCGTTGTCCATAAAATAGTAATTTTCACCATCATTATAGAGATATTGCATCTGCTTCTCTTCAAAATCTGGCTGTTTTATCTTCTCATCAGATGTAAAAGTTCTCTCTATGACCCTTCCTGTGATGAGACTTTTCATCTTCGTTCTAACGTTGGCACCACCTCTACCCATCTTTATATGTAGATATTCAACCACAACATAGGGTTCACCATCAACCTCTATTTTGGTGCCTCTTTTAAACTGATTGGGAGTAACTACCATCTCTTCACCTCTTTATATTGTTTTTTATCAAAACGTTACGTTATTTTGTTAACATTATTAGAATCTTATCACCCTGTTCTTTAACATAGAACTGATAATTTCACAACCATTTTTAGTAACTAAAACTGTCTCCTCCACCCTTATGCCATATCTACCAGAAAAATAAATCCCCGGCTCTATGGTAAACACCATCCCCTCCTGTATTATCGTATTATCATTGGCATTAAGAGCCGGCTTCTCATGGACATCAATACCTATGGAGTGCCCTAAACCATGATTGAAATAGATGTCAAGCCCATACTTAGCAAGATATCTTTTAGCTATAGAATATATCTGGCTACAAACCTCACCTACCCTTATCTTTTCAATACAATAGTCTATGGTATCCGATATGATGGATATCCGGTTAAGCAGATCTTTATCATCCCCAAAGTATACCATTCTGGTAATATCGCTTACGTACCCGGCCTTTGCCCCATAATCCACGATAACGGGTTCATTTATATCAATGATCTTGTCGCTTGCTCTTCCGTGGGGGAGTGCACTCCTATAACCGGAAGCAACAATCGTATCAAAACTCTCCTTTTCTGCACCTAAGACCTTCATATTATACTCTAAAACAGCAGCCCATTGCTTCTCGGTACAACCAAAATTAAAGCCTTCCAAACTTTTCATAAGCCCTTCAGATGCTATTGTATAGGCACTTTTAATCAACTCTATCTCTTCAGGCTCTTTTATCATTCTTAAAAAAGATATTTCAGATGGCTCATCCACTACAATCTCAGCCTTCTTTGATAAAAGGATGTAAAGCGCCAAAGGGAATTTGTCTGTTACAAACACCTTTGGACATCCATTAAAAAGGTTCAAGAGAAACTCTTTATAAGAGCTCACCACCTCCATATCCCATTCACTGGTAAGCTCCGTCTTTATCTGCTCCCCATACCTACCATCAGTGATAAACAGATTCCGTTCCTCAGTAATGACTATATAAGCCATACTACCAGTAAAATTAGATATATAGTATATATCAGACATGTCAGAAATCACATACGGTATCTTCCCAGCTTTTTCCAGCTTATCCCTAAGCAGATCAACTCTACTCATAATCAAACCTTATTCAAGCAGATTGAACTCTCGAAATATGGTCTATAGCCATAAAATAGGAATCCCTACCAAACCCGGTAACAACTCCTTTTGCAATATCAGAAAGATAGGATTTTCTACGAAAAACCTCCCTCGAATACACATTAGACAGATGAACCTCTATAAAAGGTATTTTAACAGAAAGAAATGCATCCCGCAGAGCTATACTTGTATGGGTATAAGCACCTGGGTTTATAACAATATAGGAAAAAACCCCCAAGGCATTGTGAATAGCATTTATAAGTTCACCTTCAATATTTGACTGAAAAAAAGTTAACTCAATCCCCTTTGATTTTGCATAAACCATCAAAGATCTGTTCAACTCCTCAAGGGTTTCATAACCATAAATCTCCGGCTCTCTTCTACCAAGCATATTTAAATTTGGTCCATTAATTACAAGAACCTTCGTCATTGAAACTCCTTTTGTATCTCATCGTTAAACATATCAAGTATATACCTAAGTTTACCAACAAGAGCCTTAGGCTCCATAGACACTGCAAAATAGTAGCTTTCATTTATCTTTTTAAAAAAAAGCTTTCGATTGTCACCTTCAAACAAAAAGGAGTGGACGTTGTTTATATCAAGGGTCGATGATATCTTCTTGAAATATCTCAACATAGAAGAAAACTCAGCCCCTATCTCATCTGCCATATCCTCCCTGCCCATCTTGTAAACGACAAACCCATCCTTATCAAACACTGCCACCATTTTTGTCCCATTTACATGATTTATTATGTGACTGAGGATGTTGCTAAACATTTCTCATCTCTTTAATCTTCTTTATATTGCCAAGCCACCGCTCAAGCTCTTGAACTATTCTATTATGCTCATCCTTTGTAGAGTCTATTTTCAACTGCGCCTCTTCTTTTTCAAAACCTGCTGACACTAAATCCATTGCCAAACCAGTCTCTTTAATAATGGAGATCTCAACTTCTTTATCTTTATCTTTATCTTTATCTATATCTATATCTATATCTAAATCATACATTTCAACAGTTTGTGTTGGTTCATCAAGCTTTATATCTTCAAGAACACTCTTCTTTTCAGAACCACTGAGTTCATCAAAATCGATCTCTTTCCCAAACAGATCATCAAAGGACACGTCTTTTACCTCATCCATCAGTGGTGTGGCAGGTTCTTCTTTATCTACCCTACTTTCATTGATTACAAAATCAGAAAGGTTGTCAAACTTTAAAAGATTACTCTCTTCAACAACACCTGAAGTAGGCTCCTGCTTTTGCATAGAATCTTCTAAACCCTGTGACACATTAGCACCATCAAAAACATTAGTCTCTATTTTCAGATCTTTATCCTCAACTTCCAATAGCTTCTCATTTAAACCACCTTCACCTTCGACAGGTATCTCCACAACATTCACCTTCCCCTCTTCTATCACAGAAGTATCCAAATTGAGGTGTTCCAGTTCATCCTTCAAACTAGCCATATCATGGTCAACAGGTGTATGATCAAGATGTGCTACCGCCTCATCTATGTTTTTAATCTCATCAGAAGCCCTAAACTCTTTTCCACCAAGACTTTCTGTGAGCTCATCCAGTAATACCCTTAGCTCAAAATCCTCAGGTGTTGTTACAAGAGCAGTCCTATAGTAAATCGTAGCACCCAAAATATCACCAGACTCTCTTAGGATATCTCCTAACATCTTATTTGCCCTATAGTTATCAGGGACATGCTCCACCACATCAAAAAGAAGGTGTTTTGCCTCATCCTTCATCCCTTTTTCAAGAAAAGCATTGGCCAAAAGAACCTTAGCAGCGTAATAATCTGGATGTTTATCCAGTCCCTTGCTACAGACATCGATCACCTCATCATATTTACCAAGCTTAAGATATGCAAATGCAAGGGGCATAAAAAGTCTTGAAGAAGGATCCTCTTCTATTTTTTTTGAAAAATACTCCACATCCTTTTGATACCTTTTTATGGAAGCCTCATCCATTTGGCACCTTCAAAAAAGTTTTTTACATCATTTAAATCAATTCTTTCAATAATTATACCATTTCCTACCTCAGATGTCAAGGCAAGGACTAACCCATTGGATTTTGCCTTTTTGTCCGATGAAATAGCATCCAGAAAAAAGTTTAGATCATTTATCTTAAAATTGAGGTTATAACCGAAAGCTGTTAATATATTAAAAATATCATCCACTACTTTACTATTTATAAACCCACATTCAGCAGCAAAAAGAGCTTCCATATACATACCCCAAGCTACAGCAAGGCCATGTTTTATTCCATGATCCGAATCCACCTCAAGCCCATGACCAAATGTATGTCCAAGATTTAGTAAACGCCTTATACCCTTCTCCGTTTCATCCTCTTCAACAACTCTTCTTTTAAAATCACAACAGATCTTTACAACATCAGTCATGATCTTACCATTTCTGTTCAGGATCTCATTTCTGTAGGTCAAAAGAAAATCATAAAACCCTTTGTCAAAAAGTACCGCATACTTTATAACCTCTGCAAGTCCACTTTTGTACTCCTCCTCAGAAAGTGTTTCCAGAAAATCTGTGTCAATCAAAACCATCTTAGGCTGGTAAAAAGTGCCCACGAGGTTTTTAACATTGCCAAGGTTTACACCTGTTTTACCACCTACACTGCTATCAACCATAGAAAGCAATGTTGTGGGAACCTGAATATACCCTATACCCCTCATATAGATGGAAGCAGAAAACCCAGCAATGTCTCCAACGATACCACCACCAATTGCAATTAAGGTGTCCCCCCTTAAACAGTTTCTGTTTTTTAAATGGTTTAAAATAGCCTCCACCGTCAAAAAAGTCTTGTTGTGTTCATCTGCCTCAATCAAAAAAGGCTCATAATCAAAAAGTCCCCCATAAAGTACAAAGACATTCTTATCCACAACTAAATGAGTTCTACTATCTAAAGAAAACCGTCTTATCTCCTCTGCCACAAAACTATTACCTATGATTATGTCGTAACTAAAATCAGCCCGCTGAGACAACGATACTCTTATTTTTTCCATAGCTTTTCCAGATCCATTATTATCTGTTTCACAATCGTTTCAGGGGAACCATAGGATGTATCCACGATAAGATCCCCTTTGATGTAATATGGAGCCCTTTCATACATCAGCCTTTTTATTTCAGACATCGGATCTGGTACCTGTAGTAAAGGGCGACACTGATCATCTTTTAACCTCTCATATATCACTTCAGGGGAAGCCACAAGCGTAACCATGACACCACTTTTCTTCATCAAAGCGATATTTTCATCAAAAATGACTATTCCCCCACCTGTTGACACCACATAGTTATCTTTTTCTGCTATATCCCTTAACACCTCCCCCTCTACAGCTCGAAAATACCCTTCCCCATCAGCTTGAAAAATCTCTGAAATAGTTCTTTTTTCCCTTTTTACTATCTCTTCGTCGAGATCCACCCACTTCCTGTTTAACATCTCAGCCAAAAGCTTAGAGATCGTTGTCTTACCTGTACCCATAAAACCTATAAAATAGACATTCCCCATCATATGCTCCTAAAATTCACTGATCCACTGATCACTTATTCTGAATTTAATAGCTTCTGCAATGTGCTTTGACTCAATCTTCTCTGAACCATCCATATCTGATATTGTCCTAGCCACTTTTAATATTTTAGAAAAACTCCTTGCAGAAAAGTTGTACTTTTTATTGGCCTTTTCAAGTAGTAAAAGGGAATCAGCATCTAATTCACAGTATTTTTTTAGATGCTTCTCACTCATCTGGGAATTAAAAAAGATCTTCTCCCCTTTAAACCTCTCCTGTTGTATCCTATGAACCCTTTCCACCCTTTTTCTGATAGCTTCTGAAGTTTCTCCATTGGAAACACCTGAAAGTTCATTAAACTTCAAAGATGATACATTGACATGGATATCGATACGATCCATTAATGGCCCTGATAATCTACTTCTATACCTTTTTATTTGACTTTCAGAACAAACACACTGCTTAGTTTCATCGCCTAAAAACCCACACGGGCAAGGATTACAGGCAGCTACTAACATAAACTTAGCCGGATAGGTAACAGACCTGTTAGCCCTTGAAACAGTAATATACCCATCCTCCATTGGCTGCCTTAAAACCTCCAGAACACTTCTTTTAAACTCCAAAAACTCATCTAAAAACAAAACACCATTATGAGCAATAGATACAGCACCGGGTCTTGCATCCTTTGTTCCACCAATGAGGGCAATATCACTTGTAGTATGATGTATCGAAGCAAAATAGCGTTCTCTTACCAGTCTTCCTTTATCTTTTAAAATACCTGCCACAGAGTGAATCTTTGTAGTTTCGATCGACTCTTCCAAACTCATAGGTGGCAATATAGTAGGGATCCTTTTGGCAATCATTGTTTTACCGCTACCGGGTGAGCCGATCATAAGCATATTATGCATGCCAGAAGCTGCAATCTCTGCAGCCCTTTTAGCTGTGAACTGCCCTTTTATCTCTGAAAAATCCACATCGTAAACTGGTTCTTTCCCACTTTCACCTTGTTCTTTTTTAAAACAATATCTTGTATCATCACAACCAGAAAGGTAGTAGTCAAGTATTTGGGAAACATTTTCAAAGGCAAACACCTCAAGCCCCTCAACTATACTCGCTTCTTCTGCATTATCTAATGGTAGTACAATCTTTTTAATACCACAACTTAAAGCACTAAGTGCCATGGGCAACACACCATTTACACCTCTAAGATCCCCATCAAGGGACAGTTCTCCAACAAATACTGTATCGGACAGATCCCTTGTAACAATCCCTGCAGCCGATATAAGCCCCATGGCAATAGGTAGATCGAAATGCGAGCCATCTTTCTTTACATCCGCAGGAGCGAGATTGATCGTTATAGGTTTTGAAAAAAGATTAAAATTTATATTTTTTAAAGCTGATTTAACCCTTTCCTTACTCTCTTTTACCGCACCCTCTGCAAGTCCCACAACAGTAAACGAAGGTAGTCCCATCTCCCTAACATCCACCTCGACATCCACAAGAATAGCTTCGATACCCACCAGATGGAAAGTCAATATTTTAGAAAACATGATTCATTTCACCGTAGAATACACTCATTTAGAGTTTTTATTAGATAGACTCATATCTGTCAACAAAAATTTACTACAAAATAGTGTTGAAATTTCACTCAAAAACTGTATTATCCCCAAAAACATAGGGGAATTGTAGCATTGCCACAAATCTTTATGAATACTGAAGACTTCTGTAAAACATTTGATCAATTTTATCATACTAAAACCCCCTTTCTATTCCTTGTAGATTTTAATAAACAAAATCTTTTCATAAAAGATTTAGCTTCCTTAGCCTCAGATGGTGATATCCTCTACAATTTCAATGGTATTACAAATGTAACCTTTAAAAAAAACTATAACGGTTCCATAAAAATCTCCTCAACCCCCATCAGCTACAGATCTTATTTAGCCTCCTTTAATAAAGTAAAAAAGCATCTAAAGAATGGGGACAGCTATCTTGTTAACCTCACTTTCCCCACAAAACTATCTCTAAACATATCATTAGAAGAAATTTTTTACAGAGCACATGCCATGTACAAAATGAAATTTTACGATATGTTTGTCTTTTTCTCACCAGAACAGTTTGTAACCATAAACGATGCAAAGATATCCACCTACCCAATGAAAGGGACTAAATTGAAAATTACAGAAAATTCAGAATTAGAGCTACTGCAAGACGAAAAGGAACTGGCAGAACATATAACAATAGTAGACCTTTTGAGAAATGATCTTAACATGATAGCCAAAGATGTCGCTGTAGAACAGTTTAGATACATTTCCTATATAAATACCCAAAAAGGGGTACTAATTCAAACCAGCTCAAAAATCTCAGGCAAATTATCCCCAAAGGATATATCCCAGAAGATATTACAGATACTTCCAGCTGGTTCTGTAACAGGAGCCCCAAAAAGAAAGACTCTTGAGATAATAAAAACTGCAGAGATTGATTACAGAGGTTTCTACACTGGGATAGCTGGTATTTTTGACGGAAAAGTTTTAGATACCTGCGTAATAATAAGGTACATAGAAAAAAGAGACAACACGATCTATTATAGAAGTGGTGGTGGCATTACAATATATAGTAACCCCCTCTTAGAATACAAGGAGATGTTGGAGAAGATATATGTCCCAACTGTTTGAAACAATAAAGGTTTACCAGAGAAAAGCTTTCAACTTAGAATACCATAAAAAGCGTATAATATATACATTTAATACACTCTTTAAAACAGCGCCTTTTTTCGATCTAATCGCATATATCAACTCAATACCCCTAACCGATGAGCTTTCCAGATTAAAAATCACTTATGATTTAAACAACATAGCTTACTCCATCACCCCCTACCAACGAAGGGAGATCACCGCATTATATACAGTAGAAACCACAATAGAGTACCCTTTCAAATATGAGGACAGAAGCTGTTTTGATCCTTATCTAAAAGGTACAAAGGAACCTATCTTCACTAAAAATGGCATGATCACCGATACAACATTTTCAAATCTTGCCTTTTACGATGGGCAATGTTGGTGGACACCAAATACATATCTACTTAAAGGGACTAAAAGGGATTATTATATTGAAAAAGGTATTTTAAAGGTAACTGAAATTTCTGTAAGTGATCTAAAAAGATTTAAAAAGATCTCCTTAATCAATGCCATGAACGATCTTGACGACTTCTGTTTTGATATCCAAAAGGTTATCAATGCCCCTTAGTAATCGAAATTGGACCTACTGGTTTAATAGCTGATTAAGACTTCTATCCTACGCTATCAAACCCTCCTATTAAAAAGCCATTATGCCTAAAACAAAACCCTGAGGAGGAGTACCCTTAAAGAAGTTTATAACCAATATCCCCTCAGTGATCATAGATGAAGAGCACTATAACACACTATTATCGCCATATTTGTTCAGCGCAAGCCATTTAATCACTTCCTTCTGATCCTATGCAACCAGCCATTCTACTATAAAAACTTTTTTACTCATGCCTTGAAAAACTATCAAAATAGTCTATTTTCTTTTATCACACACTGAGCATTTTTTGCCCAGTAAGCTTATAACAAGTTGTGTGTATTATCCACCTTTTTTGGTATATAATTTGTATAGCATATATTGAAATAAAAATGTGGAGTTAGTATGAACCGTAAACATAGATTAGCCATATATATGGTGTTGCTGATGATATTTCCGAGTATCATACAGGCAGAATGGAAAGGGTTTAAAGGCAGTGGTGGTTGGGGCATGAATAGCCCATTTAATAGGATGTTTGATCCTAATAAGATAGAAACAGTATTTGGAACAGTAGAAAAAATTGATATCACAACGCCCCATAAAATGATGTCCCACGGTGTCTATATCGTATTAAAATCAGATAAAGGCCTTTTAGATATTCACTTAGGACCCCAATGGTATATCGAGCGTCTTGATTTTGATTTGAAAGCAGGTGACCAGATTGAGGTCAAAGGTACTCCCATAATGATGATGGGCAAACCATCCATAATAGCTGCTGAGATTAAAAAAGGGGAAGAGCTTTTGATCTTAAGAGATATAAATGGTATCCCTGTATGGTCGAGATTTGGCGGTAAACGAAGATAGTAAAACTACAACTAAACCCAGACCCTAATAAAGTGTAAGACCATCATAGGCACAGATGGTATTATCAAACTCCATTTTTGATAGTTCCCACATCTCATCAATCATGGTATCAGTGTACTCTGGGTTATGGTGGAAAAGAACAAGATTTTTTACCCCAGCACTTTTTGCAATTCTAATACCGTCCAGGTAAGTGGAATGCCCCCATCCTGCCTTAGATACACCATCAAAATGACCATTATAATCATCAGGGAGATAAGTGGTATCAAATAGCATAAAATCTGCATTACTTGAAAATTCTATTAACCTACTGTCTGACTCTTTAGTATGCTCATAATCTGTAGCATAAATTGCAGTATATCCGTTTCTTACTATTTTATAGACCATCGAACCATCAGGATGATTCCCATTTATGGCGGAAACCTCAACATTACAAAACTCATACTTTCTTTCCACATCTACAAACATAACACTGATTTTTGCCTTAAGATTCTGGTAGGTTACCGGGAAAAATGGTGGTTTAAACAGCTCCCTAAGGAAACACTCTGGATCATCAAAATTCACCTTCTTCTCCACATAAATATCGATACTATACTTACTACTATACAAGGCTCTAAGTATCGGTAAACCAATGATATGATCCCAGTGTAGATGGCTAAAAAATATATTTATTTTACTTAACCCTGAGAACTCTGCACTGTTTAGTGCCGTAACCCCTGTCCCACAATCCAATATCAAACACTCGTTTTTATCTATCGGAACGTAAACAGATGAGGTATTTCCTCCATATTTTCTGTAATGCTCACCAGATACAGGTATTGTTCCTCTACAGCCAAGAATCTTTATCATTGGATCTTCTTAAGCAGCGTGACCACGTTACCTTTTTTATTATATATAATGCTATCAAAGTACATAGATGCTATCAAAATACCTCTGCCATGCAATTTATAAAGGTCCTCTTCCGAAGGGTTCCTTTTTATCTTGGATGTATCAAACCCTTTCCCCCTGTCTTTGACAACGATCTTAAGGTGTTTCTCGTCAAGTGTCACCGTTATTGTAGCTTTTCTTTTACCAAGCTTTTTATCAGATCTTTTAGTCTCTATCAGTTTGTAATAGGAGTCATTCTCTGTAGCCTCAAACTTTTCATCCCCAGAAATCTCCAAATTCCCATGCTCTATGGCATTTGTAACCATTTCTGAAATACCGATTCTAATCTTCTGTAGATCCGATAGTTTAAAAAAATAAATAAAGTCCTTAGTTATGTTATAGACAATTTTATCAATGGAAAAGATATCGTTGGACACCTCATATTTAAAACTGATTTTCTTTAACAGACAACTGCTGTTAAGATTAGACACCATGCCCCCATTAATCGCAGCATCGACAAACACCTTTAGCCTTATGTTGTCCAAATTTTCATCCATGACAAAATAAGACACACCCAGTTCCTTCGGCTGACCTATAAAAGCTATAGGGATTTTCAGATCTTTAAACTCTTCAAAAAACTTTTCATCAGAAATAAGTAACCCAAAAGATACATCTCTTAAATTTATATCTTCATTTAGCAAGTCAAATCCCTGAAAACCTTCATCCTCACAAAAACCTTTAATAACATTAGCAATTTTCTTATTTTCCGTTTTATAATATATAGATTTCATGCTGCAATTATAACAAAATAAATCAAAAAATAAATATTTTTTTTAACATAACACTATAACTTACTCTTTGCATTTAAGAAAACACTATTCCGATTGACAAAAGTTCATCCACGATTATAATCTAAACTAAACATTCATACGCTGGTGAAGATATATGGGGAAAAGATTAGTATTTATAATTTTCAAGCTAATTATAGTAGTTTTGATCATAGGCTTTATCGTTAGAAGTATATATTTAGTCTCCTTTGAGAAGACTACTATTGCCAAAAAAAAGGTTGTATTGATAGACCTGGAAGGGATCATATATGAATCCGAAACATTGATAGAAAAACTTAAAAAATATCAAAAAGATGAAAATGTTGTAGGCATAATACTTAGAATAAACTCCCCCGGTGGAGCTGTTGCTCCAAGTCAGGAAATATACCGGTTCATCAGAAAGATGAACAAACCAGTTTATGCAGCCCTATCCACCATTGCAGCATCAGGGGGGTATTATGTAGCTTCTGCCTGCGAAAAGATCTATGCAATGCCCGGAACAGTTACCGGGAGCATAGGTGTCATCATGAAATTTACAGACTTATCCAGAATCTATGATAAGTTTGGTATAAAAACGGAGACCATAAAAAGTGGTAAATTCAAAGACATCGGCTCTACAACAAGAAGCATGACCAAAGAGGAAAAAGAAATACTCCAGCGCTCCATTGATGAAGTCTATAATCAGTTTATAGATGACATTCTTGCAAAAAGAACACACATCTCAAAGGAAGAACTCCTTAAAATAGCAGATGGTAGAATACTTACAGGTAGTGAAGCAAAACA